>JANPKR010000078.1:0-11815 GCA_031426175.1 Hydrogenophaga sp.
CAGGGCGCTTTGATCATCGGAAAAATCGAAGTCCATGTGTTGATCTCCTCAGCCGAGCACGGTTTGCGCGACGATGTTGCGTTGCACTTCGTTGCTGCCACCGTAGATGGTGGTCTTGCGCAGGTTGAAGTAGGTCGATGCGAGCGGTGCGTTGGCGTTGACGCCGCCGGGGAAGTCGCCTTGCCAGCCGGCTTCCATGGCCTCTTCGATGAGAGGCAGGCTGTAGGGGCCGGCTGCGAGCATCATGAGTTCCGCGTAGCGCTGCTGGATCTCGCTGCCCTTGATCTTGAGCAGACCGGCGATGTCGAGCGAGTTCTTGCCCGACTTCTCGGCCGAGAGCACGCGCAACACCATCATCTCGAGTGCCACCACGTCCACTTCGAGCAGGGCGATCTGGTCGCGGAAACGCAGGTCGTCCCAGACGCCTTCGGCTTTGGCAATGCGCTTGAGCCGTTCGAGTTCGCGTTTGGTGCGGTTGACGTCGGCAATGTTGGTGCGTTCGTGACCGAGCAGGTACTTCGCGTAAGTCCAGCCCTTGTTCTCTTCGCCGACCAGGTTCTCGGCCGGCACTTCCACGTTGTCGAACCAGACCTCGTTGACTTCGCATTCGCCATCAAGCAGCTTGATGGGGCGCACCGAGACGCCAGGCGATTTCATGTCGATCAGCAGGAATGAGATGCCGGTCTGCGGCTTGCCTTCGTTGCTGGTGCGCACGAGGCAGAAGATCCACTCGCCGTACTGGCCCAGCGTGGTCCAGGTCTTCTGGCCATTGACGATGTACTTGTCGCCTTGACGCTCGGCGCGGCATTTCACCGAGGCCAGGTCCGAGCCGGAGCCGGGTTCGCTGTAGCCCTGGCTCCACCAGACGTCACCGCTCGCGATACCCGGCAGGAAGCGCTCCTGCTGCGCCTTGTTGCCAAAAGCCATGATCACGGGCGCCACCATCACCGGGCCGAAGGGCACCACGCGCGGCGCGCCAGCGAGCGCGCATTCTTCCTCGAACAAATGCTTTTGCACCGCGTTCCAGCCCGGGCCGCCGAACTCCTTGGGCCAGCCCCAGCCGAGCCAGCCCTTTTTGCCCAGAATCTTGGCCCAGCGCTGCATGTCGTCGCGCGACAGGCGCAGCGCGTTGTGAACCTTGTGGGAAATGTCGGCGGGCAGGTTGGCCTTGACCCAGCCGCGGATATCCTCGCGAAACGCCTGCTCTTCGGGCGTGAATGCCAAATCCATGGGATGTCTCCTGGTGGCCGCCACGGGAATGTGCCGGCAAATTGAACAACGCCGGGCAGTTTGGCACGACCGTTCGTTTTACGGCTGTCCGGGCTGCGACAAGCCGAGTTGTTCGTTCAGATTCTGCAGTTGGTCCTGCAGGGCGGCCACGGTGTTTTCCAGCGTGGCCACACGGCGTGTGAGGTTGATCAGTTCGTTTTCAGTGGCGGCGCTGGTGGCGGGAAGCGGGGCTTGGCTCAGCAGGGATGCGTCCACAGGTCCGCACAGCAGGTGGGCCCAGCGTTGCTCGCGCGCCCCCGGTGCCCGCGGAAGTTTCACGACCAGCGGGCCGCCCTTGTCTTCGCTGCGGTCTTGCAGCTCTTCCAGGAAGGCGTCGACCGAGGCGATGTCGAGAAACTTGTACCAGCGCTCGGTGTTCAGCCGAAGCTCACCGGCCGTTTGCGGGCCGCGCAGCATCAGCATGCCCAGCAGCACGGCCGATTGTTCGGGCACGGCCACCGCGCGCGTGAAGTTGTGTTCGTACCGCGTCACACGGCTGCCGCTGCTCTCCAGCACGAGGTGCAGGGCGCGCAAGGCGTCGAGCGCTTCGAGCACGGCGGCGTCGGCCAGGTTCATCACCGGCTCGCGGCTGGATTTCTGGTTGCAGCCGGTCACCAGCGTGTTGAGCGTGAGCGGGTAGCTGTCGGGCACGGTGCGGGCCTTCTCCATGAGTGTGCCGAGCACGCGTGCCTCATTGAGCGACAGCGGTCGTTGGGAGAAATCGTGGCCGCGTGGGCGGCTGCTTGAAGGGCTTTGCAGGTCTGAGGTCATTACACTTCCCGGCCATGTCTGGCGTGAACAAAAACATCGTGATTCTGATCTCCGGCAGCGGCTCCAACATGGCCGCGATCGTGGAGACATCCCTCAAGCAACGCTGGCAAGCCCGGTTTGGTGCGAGGGTGGTGGCCGTCATCAGCAACAAGGCCGCAGCGCAGGGACTCTCGTGGGCCGAAGAGCAGGGCATCGCCACCCGTGCGCTGGATCACACGCAGTTCAACAGCCGCGATGCCTTTGACACCGCGTTGATGGCTGAAATTGATCTTCATGAGCCCGCCTTGGTGGCGCTCGCCGGCTTCATGCGCATCCTTACATCCGGATTCGTGCAGCACTACGAGGGCCGGCTCATCAACATCCACCCCAGCCTGTTGCCCGCGTTCACCGGGCTCAAGACGCACCAGCGCGCCATCGACATGGGTTGCCGCGTCGCCGGCGCTACCGTGCACCGCGTGACCAGCGAACTGGACCACGGCGAGATCCTCGACCAGGCGGTGGTGCCGGTGCTGCCAGGCGACACGGCCGAGACGCTGGCGGCTCGGGTGCTGACGCAGGAGCACGTCATCTACCCGCGGGCGCTGGAGCGGCTGCTCTTCTCCGCCTGATCAGACGCCCTTGGCGAACACCAGACCCGCGTGCTCCCGCATCGCGTGGAACTTGATCTTCGGCCAGTTGGCCTCCACCGCGCGCAAAGTGGCCGCATGGTCGACCAGCAGCGTGGGCGCGTCGACCGCGTCCAGCGCCACGCGGTGGCTGTTGGCATCGATGAACTTCTTGAGTTCGATCTCGCCACCGTCTTCGGGCGCGCAGGTCACCCAGCGCGCCACCTGGTAGGGGCTGTTCATGATGCGGGCCTTCACGCCGTACTCGTGTTCCAGCCGGTGTGCCACCACTTCAAACTGCAGCTGGCCCACGGCGCCGAGCAGCAGCACCGAGCCGGCCACCGGGCGGAACACCTGGATCGCGCCTTCTTCACCGAGCTGGGTCAGGCCTGAGCGAAGCTGTTTGCTGCGCAGCGGGTCGGCCACCTCCACGCTGCGGATGATTTCTGGCGCGAAGAAGGGCAGGCCGGTGAACTGCAGGCTCTCGCCTTCGGTGAGTGTGTCGCCCAGCTGCAGCACACCGTGGTTCGGGATGCCGATGATGTCGCCGGCAAAGGCCTCGTCCAGCAGTTCACGCCGCTGGGACAGGAAGCTCACCACGGTGTTGGGCCGCAGGTCCTTGCCCGAGCGCACCACCTTGAGCTTCATGCCGCGCTCGAAATGGCCGCTGGCCACCCGAACGAAGGCGATGCGGTCGCGGTGCGCCGGGTCCATGTTGGCCTGGATCTTGAACACCACGCCGCTGAACTTGGGCTCGTCGGGGTGCACGGTGCGCTGGATCGCGGGGCGGTCGCCGGGCGGAGGTGCCAGGTCCACCAGCGCGTCGAGCACCTCGCGCACGCCGAAGTTGTTGACCGCCGAGCCGAACAGCATCGGCGTCTGGCGGCCTGCCAGGAACTCGGCTTCGTCAAACGCGGGTGAAGCGCCCGCCACCAATTCCAGCTCGTCGCGCGCCTGCTCGAATTCAGACCCAAAGCGCTTCACGCTCTCGGGATTGTTCAGGCCGACCAGCACGTCCTCGTCACCGCCGCGGCGGTCCTCGCCGGCAGCGAACACGCGCATCTGGTCGGTGCGGCGGTCGAACACACCGCGGAAGGTCTTGCCCATGCCCACCGGCCAGGTGAAGGGCACCACCGTCATGCCCAGTTCACGCTCAAGCTCGTCCATCAGGTCCAGCGGGGCCTGCACCTCGCGGTCCATCTTGTTCACAAAGGTCAGGATGGGCGTGTTGCGTGCGCGGCAAACCTGCAGCAGGCGCCGCGTCTGCGGCTCCACGCCGTTGCCCGCGTCGATCACCATCAGCGCGGCGTCCACGGCGGTGAGCACGCGGTAGGTGTCTTCAGAAAAATCCTGGTGCCCGGGGGTGTCCAGCAGGTTGATGACGCAGTCCCGGTATTCCATCTGCATCACCGAGGAAGCCACCGAAATGCCGCGCTGCTTTTCGATTTCCATCCAGTCGCTGGTGGCGTGGCGCGCAGCCTTGCGCGCTTTCACGCTGCCGGCGATGTTGATCGCGCCCGAGAACAGCAGGAGCTTCTCGGTGAGGGTGGTCTTGCCCGCGTCGGGGTGGGAAATGATGGCGAAGGTGCGGCGGCGGCGCACCTGTTGGGAAAGTTCGGACATAGCCTTTGATTATCCCTGTGCAGAGAGCGACTCCGCGGCGCGTGCGCCAACCCAGAAATGCCGTGGAACCGACTTTGCCGGGCCACAGGCACCGTTCCCCTGGTGGGAAGCCGCGTGAGCGGCGCAGGGGGGAGACAATACCGGCCATGCACCCAAAAGCCCTCCTGGACGAAAGCGCCAGCCTGATCGAACAAGTTTTCAAGTTCGAACACCCCACCGACGCCGTCGTCGCCCGCCACTTTCGCGAAAACCGTTCGCTGGGTTCCCGCGAGCGCGCCACGTTGTCCGACACCGTTTACAAGATCCTGCGCGAGCGCCTCAAGCTCGAATGGCTGGCCCGCTCAGGCAGCGGTTCCAAATGGCGCCGGCTGGCGATCCTGGCCTTTCCCGGTGACCGCGATTTCATCAAAAGCGCGCTCACCGAACCCGAAAAGACCTGGCTCGACCACTGCGACGCGGTCAAAGACGCCGACTTGATGGCGCAACACCGCCACAACCTGCCCGACTGGCTCGCCACCGCTTTGCGCGAGCAGGTGGGCAACGAATTCGATGCCTTGGTGGCCAGCCTGAACCAGCCCGCGCCGCTGGATTTGCGGGTCAACGTTCTCAAGGCCAAGCGCGAAGCCGTGCTGGCTTCGCTGCAAAAGGCCGGCCTGGTGGGCGAGGCCACACCCTATTCGCCACTGGGCATCCGACTGCAGGGAAAACCGTCGCTGGCCAAGCTGCCGGCCTTCACCGAGGGCGAGGTGGAGGTGCAGGACGAGGGCTCCCAGCTGCTCGCCCTGCTGCTGGACGCCAAGCGCGGCGAAATGGTGGTGGATTTTTGCGCCGGTGCCGGTGGCAAGACCCTGGCCATTGGCGCCGCCATGCGCAACAGTGGTCGCCTCTACGCGTTTGATACCTCTGGCCACCGGCTCGATGCGCTCAAACCGCGCCTGGCGCGCAGCGGTTTGTCCAACGTGCACCCGGTGGCCATTGCCCATGAGCGCGACGAGCGCATCAAGCGCCTGGCCGGCAAGATCGACCGTGTGTTGGTCGACGCGCCGTGTTCGGGTCTGGGAACACTGCGGCGCAGCCCGGACCTGAAATGGCGCCAGAACCCCCAAACCGTGGCGGCGCAGGCTGAACTTCAACTGGCCATCCTGAACAGCGCGACTCGCCTGCTCAAGCCAGGTGGACGGCTTGTCTATGCCACCTGCAGCTTGCTGAAGCAGGAAAACGAAGACGTTTGTTCGGCCTTCGAGGCGGCGCATGCCGACTTCGAAGCCCTGCCTGTGTCCGCCCTGCTGGACGCTGCGCAGGTCAAAGACCCCGCCTTCCTGTGCCATGGTGGCGAAGGGCGCTGGCTGCGGTTGTGGCCTCATCGGCATGCTACGGATGGCTTCTTTGCCGCCGTCTGGCGGAAAAAGCCTTGAAAAGCCGTCAATTCACATGATCTGAGGCCGTAGTTTCCACATTCGGGGCTGGATATTGGTTGGTTTTTGGCACCCCCGCCCTTAAAATCGCAGGTGCTGCTGCTCCGGGTGCCCTGGAGCCCACTCGGTATCCATCCGCCGTCTGCGGCGGTCAATTGGGAAATCAATGTCTTCTTCCGACTTCGGTATCTTTTCGTCTCTCTGGGACGACCTCATCCAGTTCCTGGCCCACGGGTTGATCGGCGCGACCTGGTGGCAAACCATGATCGTGGCCCTGGTGTTCACCCACATCACCATTGCCAGCGTCACCATCTACCTGCACCGCCACCAAGCCCACCGCTCGCTGGACTTGCACCCGATCGCATCGCACTTCTTCCGCTTCTGGCTCTGGATGACCACCGGCATGGTCACCAAAGAGTGGACCGCGATCCACCGCAAGCACCACGCCAAGTGCGAACACGAGGGCGACCCGCACAGCCCGGTGGTGTTCGGCATCAAAAAAGTGTTTTTTGAGGGCAGCGAGCTGTACCGCGCCGAGGCAAAGAACCAGGAAACGCTGGACCGCTACGGCCACAACACCCCCAACGACTGGATCGAGCGCGTGGTCTACACCGGCCACTCGCGATTGGGTGTGAGCCTCATGATGATCGTCAATATTGCGCTGTTTGGCGTTTTGGGCGTGACCGTCTGGGCGATCCAGATGATCTGGATCCCGATCACGGCCGCCGGCATCATCAACGGCATCGGTCACTGGTGGGGCTACCGCAACTTCGAAGCCACCGACGCCAGCACCAACGTGTCGCCCTGGGGCATCCTCATCGGCGGTGAAGAGCTGCACAACAACCACCACACCTACCCCACGTCGGCCAAGTTGTCGGTCAAGCCGTACGAGTTCGACATCGGCTGGATGTACATCTCCATGCTGCGCTCGGTGGGTCTGGCATCGGTGAAGAAGGTGCCGCCGAAAATGGCCTACGGCGCAGTGAAGCCCGTCGCCGACGAGAAAACGCTGGAGGCGATCATCGCCAACCGCTATGAAGTTATGGCTGGGTATGCCCGCGAAATGCGCTCGGCTTGCAAGCGCGAGCTTGATGCGCTGCAGCAACGCCGTGGCGATGCCACCGTGCTGCAGTCGGCTCGCCAGTGGCTGCACCGCGACGACGACAAGGTGCCCGCCAGCGTCAAGCCGCAGCTGGCGCAGGTGCGCGCCGAGCACCCCGTTCTCGACAAGATGGTGACGATGCGCGAAGAGCTGCGTGCCCTGTGGTCCAGCACCACCGCCACGCGAGAGCAACTGGCCAACGATCTCCAGGCGTGGTGCCGCCGGGCGGAAGAAAGCGGCATCGCTGCGCTGCGCGACTTCTCCATTCGCCTGCGCTCCGCTCACGCCTGAGCCCACGGCCGCTGCAGAAAAAAACCACCCTGCGGGGTGGTTTTTTCATGGGTGGATGGGTGTCAATGGCGCACAAAAAAGCCGCTGAATGACAGCGGCTTTTTGTTGGAAGAGATCGTGCTTATTTCAGCTTGATTTCTTTGTAGTCCACGTGCTTGCGAGCTTTGGGATCAAATTTCTTGATCAGCATCTTCTCGGGCGTGGTCTTTTTGTTTTTGGTCGTGGTGTAGAAGTGACCGGTTCCTGCGGTGGACTCCAGCTTGATCTTCTCGCGTGCGCCTTTGGTTGCCATGTTCGGTTCTCCTTAAGCTTGACCGCGTGCGCGCAGGTCGGCGAGCACGGCGTCAATGCCGTTTTTGTCGATCAGGCGCAGGGCGGCACCGGAGACGCGCAGACGCACCCAGCGGTTTTCGCTCTCGACCCAGAAACGGCGGTATTGCAGGTTCGGCAGGAACCGGCGCTTGGTTTTGTTGTTGGCGTGGGAAACATTGTTCCCGACCATGGGCTTCTTGCCCGTGACTTCGCAGACGCGTGCCATATGGACACTCCGATCATTTCAAACAGCTGTTGACCGCGCCCGGAGAAATCTCCGCGCTTTGCCAAGCAGCCTCACCTCGCCAGGAAAGGGTGGCGGTAACCCGAATCTGCTGTGGTCGCGGACGAACCGATCAATCCCAGCAAAGCCCGCGATTATAGCCAATCCGCTCCGTCAAGCAGTTGTAGCCCGCTCAAGAAGCGTTCTGTTCGAGGAATCGCTGAGCGTCAAGCGCGGCCATGCAGCCAGTGCCAGCGCTGGTGATGGCCTGGCGGTAGACGTGATCCTGCACGTCGCCCGCGGCGAACACGCCTGGCACGCTGGTCATGGTGGCCATGCCCTGCAGGCCCGAGCGGGTGGTGATGTACCCATCCTTCATGTCGAGCTGGCCTTTGAAGATGTCGGTGTTGGGCTGGTGACCGATGGCGATGAAGCAGCCTTTGAGCGTGAGGTCTTCAGTGTTGCCGGTCTTGACGCTCTTGAGGCGCACACCAGTCACACCGGTCTGGTCACCCAGAACCTCGTCCAGCGTGCTGTGCAGTTTCAGTTCGATCTTGCCGGCGGCGACCTTCTCCATCAGCTTGTCGATCAAGATGGCTTCGGCCTTGAATGTGTCGCGGCGGTGCACCAACGTGACCTTGCTTGCGATATTGGAGAGGTACAGCGCCTCCTCCACCGCCGTGTTGCCGCCGCCGACCACACTGACCTCCTGGCCGCGGTAGAAGAAACCGTCGCAGGTGGCACAGCCGGACACGCCCTTGCCCATGAAAGCTTCTTCGGACGGCAGGCCAAGGTACTTGGCTGAGGCGCCGGTGGCGATGATGAGCGCGTCACAGCTGTACTCGCCACTGTCGCCCTTGAGCACGAAGGGCCGTTTGCTGAAGTCCACAGCATTGATGTGATCAAAGATCATCTCGGTCTTGAAGCGCTCGGCGTGCGCCTGAAATCGCTGCATCAGGTCGGGACCTTGTACGCCGTCGGCGTCGGCTGGCCAGTTGTCCACGTCGGTGGTGGTCATGAGCTGACCGCCTTGTGCGATGCCGGTGATCAGCACTGGGTTGAGGTTGGCGCGAGCAGCGTAAACCGCGGCTGTGTAACCGGCGGGGCCGGAGCCGAGGATCAATACTTTGGCGTGTTTCATGGTGCAAGTCCCCATGGAATTCAGGGGCAAGTGGTTTAGAGTCGACGGTTATATTGGTGCGTCAGGTCAGAAGCCTGCGAGGCAGGGGGCCATGACTTCAAGTCATTGTATGAAACGGCGCTGCAGGCGCTTCCCAGAACAAGGAATACACGCATGTCGATACTGTCCAATCTCGATCTGATCCGCAGGGTTCCGCTTTTTTCAACTTTGACGCAGGCCCAAGCCGAGGGCGTTGCAGATGCGGTCATCAAGCGTCGTTTCAAGCGGGGTGAATGCATCGTTGAGCAGGGCAAAAAGTCGAACTGTCTGGCGATCGTGCTCACCGGACGTGCTCGTGTCGTGACCACCGATTCGCGAGGCCGCGAAGTGATCCTGGCCACCATGAACCCGGGCGACTACGTGGGCGAAATGAGCCTGATCGACAACCAGCCGCATTCGGCCACCGTCAAGGCCGAGGTGCAGACCGATGTGCTGATCCTCGGCCGCGCCGAGTTTGCCCGCTGCTTGCCTGAAAACAGTTCCATGGCATATGCGGTCATGAAAGGTCTGGTTCAGCGCCTGCGACACGCCGACCGCAAGATCGAATCGCTCGCGTTGATGGATGTGTATGGTCGTGTGGCACGCGCACTGCTCGAATTCGCCCAGCCCGACAAAGACGGCCAGCTCACCATCAAGGACCGTGTGTCGCGCCAGGATGTGGCCAAGATGATTGGTGCCTCTCGCGAGATGGTCAGCCGCGTCATGAAAGATCTGGAAGACCGGGGCTTCATCGAGATGGCGGAAGACGGCAGCACCATCATCAAGGAACGGCTGAATTCCCTCGGCTGAAGCTGTCGTTGGCTGGCTCGGCCAGAGGCGGGATCGGGGTGGGCTTGGGGTAAGCTCACCGCTGGACATTTGAACAGCCCATGACCTATTCACTGAACACCCTCAACGCCGATCGTGCGGTGCAACCGCAGGTCGGCGTTTCCCGTTTTGCTCAGGAGATCGGCCTTGTGCTGGGCGCTGCCGTGCTGGCCTTCTGGTTGCTTTCCCTGTTGAGCCACTCGTTGGCCGACCCGGCGTGGAGCACAACCGGCACTGCGACCGTGGTGGGCAACTGGGGTGGCCGGCTCGGCGCGATTCTGGCCGACTGGAGCTACTACTTGTTCGGTTTTTCGGTCTGGTGGTGCTTTCTCGTGGGTGTCCGGGCCTGGTTGTCCGCCTTGGCTGGCTGGATTCGCGGTACTCGGGCCGATGTGGACGATCTACATGACGCGCCTGTGTGGAGGCGCCCTTGGGCGCGACGCAGCCTTTTCTGGCTGGCGCTGATCACCTTGATGGTTGCCAGCACAGTGCTGGAGTGGAGTCGTCTCTACCGGCTTGAAGCTTTGTTGCCGGGCCATGCGGGCGGTGTGCTCGGTCACGGTCTGGGCGCTTTTTCGATGCGCTGGCTTGGTTTCACCGGCTCGGCACTCACCATGCTGGCGCTGTTGCTGGTCTGCCTTCCCCGCGTGTTCCGTTTTTCCTGGGGCCATTGGGCCGAAGAGTTGGGGAACACGCTGGACGGCTGGTTCGAAGCGCGTCGCGAGAAGCGCGAAGCGGTAGAAGACCAGCGCATTGGCGAGAAGGCCGCGCGCGAACGTGAAGAGGTGGTGAAGGTCGAGCGGGTGGAGATCGAGGAACATCACCCCACGCCGGTGGTGATTGAGCCCACGCTGGTCGATGTGCCCAAGAGCGATCGCGTGGCGAAAGAACGCCAGAAGCCGCTGTTCACCGAACTGCCCGACAGCAAGTTGCCGCAGGTGGACCTGCTTGACAGCGCGCCGGTGCACCAGGCCGGCGTGGACAGCCAGACGCTGGAGATGACCAGCCGCCTGATCGAGAAGAAGCTCAAGGACTTTGGTGTGGACGTGCGCGTGGTCGCCGCGGCGCCGGGCCCGGTGATCACGCGCTACGAGATCGAACCTGCCACCGGCGTGAAGGGCTCGCAGATCGTCAATCTCGGGCGCGATCTGGCGCGCTCTCTCTCGCTGGTGTCCATCCGCGTTATCGAGACCATTCCAGGTAAAAACCTGATGGCACTGGAGCTGCCCAACGCCAAGCGCCAGACCATCAAGCTCAGCGAGATCCTGGGCTCGGCCGTTTACAACGATGCCAAGTCCATGCTCACGATGGGTCTGGGCAAGGACATCGGTGGCCAGCCCATCGTGGCCGACCTGGCCAAGATGCCACACTGCCTGGTGGCCGGCACCACCGGTTCGGGCAAGTCGGTCGGCATCAACGCGATGATCCTGTCGCTCCTGTACAAGGCCGATGCGCGCGACGTGCGCCTGCTGCTGATCGACCCCAAGATGCTCGAGATGAGTGTTTATGAGGGCATTCCGCACCTGCTGGCGCCCGTGGTCACGGACATGAAGCACGCGGCCATCGGCCTGAATTGGTGCGTGGCCGAGATGGAGAAGCGCTACAAGCTCATGAGCAAGATGGGTGTGCGCAACCTCGCGGGCTACAACGTGAAGATCGACGAGGCCAAAGCGCGCGGGGAGATCATCGGCAACCCGTTCAGCCTCACGCCCGAGCAGCCCGAACCGCTTGAGCGCCTGCCCTACATCGTGGTGGTGATCGACGAGCTGGCCGACCTGATGATGGTGGTCGGCAAAAAGATCGAAGAGCTCATTGCCCGCCTGGCTCAGAAGGCGCGCGCGGCCGGTATCCATTTGATCCTGGCCACGCAACGCCCCAGCGTGGACGTGATCACCGGCCTGATCAAGGCCAACATCCCCACGCGCCTGTCGTTCCAGGTCAGCAGCAAGATCGACAGCCGCACCATCCTCGATCAGATGGGCGCCGAGAGTTTGCTGGGCATGGGTGACATGCTTTACATGCCGTCGGGTACAGGATTCCCGATCCGGGTGCATGGTGCGTTTGTGAGCGATGACGAAGTGCACCGCGTGGTGGCCTCCCTCAAGGAACAGGGTGGCGAGCCCAACTACATCGACGGCGTGCTGGAAGGCGGCGTGGCCGATGGCGAGGGCAGCGACCTGTTCGGCGACGGTGGCGGTGAGAGCAACGGTGAAAAGG
>JANPKR010000079.1:0-5133 GCA_031426175.1 Hydrogenophaga sp.
GATCGAGCCGCTGGTGCCGGTGGACCTGGTGGTGGACCACTCGGTGATGGTGGACCACTACGGCACCAAGAGCGCGCTCGACCTCAACATGAAGCTGGAGTTCCAGCGCAACAACGAGCGTTACCAGTTCATGAAGTGGGGCATGCAGGCCTTCGACACCTTTGGCGTGGTGCCCCCGGGCTTCGGCATCGTGCATCAGGTGAACCTGGAGTACCTCGCGCGTGGCGTGCACCTGAAGGGTGGCCTGTACTACCCCGACACACTGGTGGGCACCGACAGCCACACCACCATGATCAACGGCATCGGTGTGGTGGGCTGGGGCGTGGGCGGCATCGAGGCCGAGGCGGCCATGCTCGGCCAGCCGGTCTATTTCCTCATGCCCGACGTGGTGGGCTTCGAGCTCACCGGGCGGCTGCGCGAAGGCGTGACCGCCACCGACCTGGTGCTCACCGTCACCGAGATCCTGCGCCAGCACAAGGTGGTGGGCAAGTTCGTCGAGTTCTTCGGCGAAGGCACGGCTTCACTCGCCTTGCCCGACCGCGCCACCATCGCCAACATGGCGCCCGAGTACGGCGCCACCATGGGCTTCTTTCCGGTCGATGGCAAGACGCTGGACTACTTCCGTGGCACCGGTCGCAGCAAGGCCGAGATCGAGGCGTTCGAGGCCTACTTCCGCGCGCAGGGCATCTTCGGTGTGCCTGGCGCGCCGGGTGCTTCCATCAAGGCTGGCGAGATCGACTATTCGCAAGTGGTCAGCTTGGATCTGGGCAAGGTCACGCCCAGCCTGGCCGGCCCCAAGCGCCCGCAGGACCGCATCGAGCTGGGCAACGTGGCCAGCCAGTTTGCCGAGCTGTTCAGCAAGCCCGGCGCGCAGAACGGCTTCAACCGGCCTGCTGCGCTGCTGCACACACGCCACCAGCCGCACACCGGCGGCGAGGTGGACACGGTGGCACCGGACAAACTCCAACCAACGCCACCGGGCGCACCACGTTTCTTGGCCGAGATGGAAGCCAACAAGCCCGAGGTGGTCACCGCCGAGGCCGCACCCCCCGAACCCAACAAAGGCAGCAAGCTGAGCATTGGCAACGGCGACGTGCTGATCGCCGCGATCACCAGCTGCACCAACACCTCCAACCCCGGTGTGTTGCTGGCCGCCGGCCTGCTGGCCAAGAAGGCGGTGGAGGCAGGGCTGAAGGTCAAGCCGCACATCAAGACCTCGCTGGCTCCGGGCTCGCGCATCGTCACCGAGTACCTCACGCAGACAGGACTGCTGCCCTACCTGGAGAAGCTGGGCTTCGCGCTGGCGGGCTACGGCTGCACCACCTGCATCGGCAACGCGGGCGACCTCACGCCCGAGCTCAACGAGGTCATCACCAGCAACGACCTGATCTGCGCGGCCGTGCTCTCGGGCAACCGCAACTTCGAAGCGCGCATCCACCCCAATCTCAAGGCCAATTTTCTGGCCAGCCCACCGCTGGTGGTGGCCTATGCCATCGCTGGCAACGTGATGGTCGACCTTATGACCGAGCCGCTGGGCAAAGGCAAGGGTGGCAAGCCGGTGTACCTGGGCGATATCTGGCCCACCAGCGAGGAGATCTACGACCTGATGAAGTTCGCCATGAACGGACGCGCTTACCGCGATAACTACGCGCGTGTGAAGGCCGAGCCCGGCAAGCTGTGGGAGCGCATCAAAGGCGTGAGCGGCAACACCTACACCTGGCCGACCAGTTCTTACATCGCCGAGCCGCCGTTCTTTGAGTCGTTCGAACTGGCCTTGCCCGCCGCCACCGAGCCTCCCGCAGTGCGGGGTGCGCGTGTCATGGCGCTGTTCGGTGACTCCATCACCACCGACCACATCTCACCCGCCGGCAACATTGCCGAGAACTCGCCAGCCGGACAGTGGCTGCTGGCGCGCGGCGTGCTCAAGGCCGACTTCAACAGCTACGGCGCGCGGCGGGGCCACCACGAGGTGATGATGCGCGGCACCTTTGCCAACGTGCGCATCAAGAACCTCATGCTCGCGGCCGCTGCCGACGGATCGATCGAGGAGGGCGGTTGGACGATCTACCAGCAGGAAGGTGTGGGTCATGGCCAGAAGATGAGCATCTTCGACGCCGCCATGAACTACCAGGCCGCGAACATTCCCACCGTGATTTTTGCGGGAGAGGAATACGGCACCGGCTCCAGCCGCGACTGGGCCGCCAAGGGCACACAACTGCTGGGCATCAAGGCCGTGGTGGCGCGCAGTTTCGAGCGCATTCACCGTTCCAACCTGGTGGGCATGGGCGTCTTGCCGCTGCAGTTCAAGGCCGGTGATTCGTGGGAGAGCCTGGGCTTGCGCGGCGATGAAACCATCGATGTGGTGCCTCACCCCGAACTCACGCCTCAAAGTGATGCGCAACTGGTGATCACGCGCACCGACGGGACGCGAAAGACGGTCACCGTCACCCTGCGCATCGACACACCGGTGGAGGTGAACTATTACCGGGAGGGCGGAATCCTCCCCTATGTGCTCAGGCAATTGTTGAGCGCTTGAGCCGGATGCCGCAAAACGGCATGATGTGTTTTCCGCCGCACCAGGAGCCGCCATGCGAAAGCCTGCCTTGTACAGCCCGTCCAGCCGAGCAGGTGATTCGCTCACGGCCGCGGGTGCTCAGACGGACAAGGTGTCCGATGCGGTCGAGGTACCGAAGCCTGCGGGCAGGCTGACCCGGTTTCGCGACGCTTCGTCTCGCACGGCGTCCCGACCGCGTGTGATGTGGTCGGCCATGGCGTTGCTCGCGGCGCTGCTGGTCGCCAGCGTGTGGCAGGCCGGTGGTTTGGGCCCCAAGGCGCTCACGCAAAAAGACATCGACGCTGCGGTGCTGCGCACCCTTACCACGCAAAACCTGCCCTCGCGTGCGGCGCGAGCGGCCGAAAAGATCCGCCCGGCCGTGGTGCGCGTCATGTCCTACGGCAAGAACGCCGAGGGCAAAGAGGTGGAGCAGGGCGTTGGCACCGGTGTGGTCATCACCGACAAGGGCATCATCCTGACCAACCTGCATGTGGTGCAGACCGCCATGAGCATCAAGGTGGTTTATGCCGACGGCTCCGAGTCGCCCGCCACGATGGCGGGCGCGCAGCCCCAGAACGACCTGGCCGTGCTGCAGGCGCAGATCATTCCCGACGACCTCATCGCGGCCACCATGCGCTCCACCAACGACCTGGTGCCGGGTGAAGACGTGGTGGCGGTGGGCTTTCCCTTCGGCATTGGTCCCTCGGTGTCCTCCGGCGTCATCTCGGGCTTTGGCCGCGCTTTCAAGTCGCCCGAAGGTGTGCAGGAGATCGGCAACCTGATCCAGTTCGACGCGGCGGCCAACCCCGGCAATTCGGGCGGCCCGCTGGTCACCATGGACGGCGAGGTCATCGGTATCGTCACCGGCATCCTCAACCCCACCAGCCACCGCACCTTTGTTGGCATCGGATTTGCAGTGCCGATTGAAAGCGCTGCCTCCGCCGCCGGGTTGCCGCCTTTCTGATTTTTTTCACTGTCACAGGAGCTTCCATGGACCAGAACGCCGCCCCCGACACCGCCCAGCTCATGGAGCAGATCCTGTATGAAGTGAAACGCGTCGTGGTTGGTCAAGACCGGTTTCTGGAACGCGTGATGGTGGCCATGCTGGCGCAGGGGCACCTGCTGGTCGAGGGCGTGCCCGGCCTGGCCAAGACACTCACGGTGAAGACGTTGGCCAATGTGGTGCAGGGCCAGTTCAAGCGCATCCAGTTCACGCCCGATCTGGTGCCCGCCGACCTGGTGGGCACGCGCATCTACAACCAGAAGACCGGTGACTTCACCACCTCGCTGGGCCCCGTGTTTGCAAACCTGCTGCTGGCCGACGAGATCAACCGAGCGCCGGCCAAGGTGCAGAGCGCGCTGCTGGAGGTGATGCAGGAGCGCCAGGTGACGATCGCTGGCGAGTCGCACAAGGTGCCCAGTCCGTTTCTGGTGATGGCCACGCAAAACCCGATCGAGACCGAGGGCACCTACCCGCTGCCCGAAGCGCAGGTCGACCGTTTCATGATGAAGGTGATGGTGGATTACCCCACCGACGAAGAAGAGTATGTGATCGTCGAGCGGGTCACCGGCCCGGCCGTGCAGGTGAGCACCGTGGCCACGACCGACCAGCTTGCGGTGCTGCAGGCGCAGTGCCGCCAGGTGTACGTGGACCCCTCGCTGGTGCAGTACGCGGTGAAGCTCGTGTCAGCCACGCGCTCGCCCGAAAAACACGGCCTCAAAGACCTCGCACGTTTCATCACCTTCGGCGCCAGCCCGCGCGCCACCATCGGTCTGGTGGAAGGCGCTCGTGCGTTGGCCATGCTGCGCGGCCGAAGTTACGCATTGCCCGAAGACATGACCGACCTGGTGCCCGACGTGCTGCGCCACCGGGTGGTGCTGTCTTACGAAGGCCTGTCCGAAGGGCTGGACTCCGATGCCCTGATCGCGAAGATCATGAAGCAGATCGCGCCGCCAGCCCGTCCGCTGGAACATGAAAAGCGCGCCGCCTGAACGCGGGTACCTGGCATGTTCTTCAAACGCCTGTTCGGATCCGATCGCGGCGCAGCCGATACGCCGGCCAAGGCCGCGGGCATTGTGCTCGCCACGCCGGTCACGCAGCGCGCCGACGCGTTGTTGCGTCGGCTCGAATGGACCGTGCTGCGCAAGCTAGACGGGCTGCTGCAGGGCGACTACAAAACGCTGATGCGCGGCTCGGGTCTCGATCTCGCCGACCTGCGCGAATACCAGCTGCACGACGACGTGCGCCACATCGACTGGAACGTCACCGCGCGCCTGCAGCAGCCGCATGTGCGCGTGTTCACCGAAGACCGCGAGATGGCCGCCTGGTTCCTGCTCGACCTCAGCCCGTCGGTGGACTTCGGTTCCGGCAACCAGCGCAAGAGCCAGGTGCTGCTCGACTTCACCGCCGTGCTCGCGCGGCTGATCGGGCGCCACGGCAACCGCGTGGGCGCCGTGCTCTACGGTTCGCGTGGCCAACCGGTGGTGGACGCGGTGCTGCCCGCGCGCGGTGGCCGCACCCAGGTGCTGCGCCTGATGCAGATGGTGCTACAGCCACCGAAGAAAGACGCTGCCGTCAA
>JANPKR010000080.1:0-2138 GCA_031426175.1 Hydrogenophaga sp.
CCTGGCCGTTTTCCATCACCGGCGTGGCGTTGGCCACCACCCAGTAGTGGTCGCCGTTCTTGCGCCGGTTTTTCACCAGTGCCGACCAGGGTGAACCGCTGGCCAGCGTGGCCCACATGTCGCGAAACGCCTCGGTGGGCATGTCGGGGTGGCGCACGAGGTTGTGCGGCTGCCCGATGAGTTCCTCTCGATCAAAGCCGCTGACTGCCACAAAGGCGGGATTGCAGTAGGTGATGCGGCTTTGCAGGTCGGTTGTTGAAACGAGGGTCACGCCCTCGGGAATGACGAACTCCTGGTGGGTGACGGGCAGGTTGGTGCGCATGGGGCTCTCGCGGTGGGTTGGGTGAGCGGCCCGGCGCCATTCCTTGCGCGCTTTGATTGAGACCGCAGGTTCAGTATCGGCCTTGTCCCCATCACCTGAAGGGTTGATCTTCGGTATGAAAGCGGCTCAGTACTGCGTGATGCGATGCGCGACTGGTGCGTCTGTTTTCTGGGGTTGCCAGTCTTTCAGCGAGCCATGCCGGTGCGCGTACACGCTGGTGAACTCGGCACCCAGCAGGAACACCTGCGCCGAGTAATACACCCACAGGAGCAGCACCACGATGGACGCCGCCGCGCCGAACACCGAGGCCACACCGCTGCGCCCGATGTACTGGCCGATCAGCTCCTTGCCCACGGTGAACAGCAGTGCGGTGATGGCCGCACCCAGCCACACGTCGCGCCAGGCCACCGGCACGCGCGGCATCCACTTGTAGATCATGGCGAACACGGTGGTGACGAACAGATAGCTCAGTCCGAAGTTGATCGCGTCGGCAATGAACGCCAGCTCACCCAACCACGGCGCCCACCACTTGCCCAGCGCCGCCATGGCCGCGCTGAGCACGAGGGAGACCATGAGCAAAAAGCCGATACCCAGCACCATGCTGGTGGAGAGCAGGCGCACCTTCAGAAAACGAAGAAAGCCGCCGTTGGGTGGGTGGGGTGGCGCGCGCCAGATGCGGTCCATGGCGTCTTGCAGTTCGGCGAACACGGTGGTGGCGCCGGCCACCACCACCACCACGCCCACCAGCGTGCCCCAGATGCCGGCCTCCGGGCGGTCCAGTCCCTTGAGCAGCGAGTCCACGGCCACCGCGCTGTCGGTGCCCACCAGCTGGGTCAGCTGGGCCAGGATCTCGCCGCGCGCAGCGGGTTCACCAAACAGCAGGCCCGCGACCGAGATCACGATCAGCAGCAGCGGTGCGATGGAGAAGAGTGTGTAGAACGCCAGCGCTGCGCCCATGCTGGGCGCGTAATCGTCCAGCCAGGCGTTGATGGTGTCTCGGATCAGGGCCCATGCAATATTCAGCATGGTGCGTGGGGATGGAGCAAGTGCATGCAGGACATTTTCATGGGCGATCCGGCTCTGGACGTGTTCGCTGGCGCACGTTGGGAGTGGACGCGGTGGGGCGTTTGCCGAAAAGACGGCTCAAGTTGGCCTCAAGTTCGCATCAGGGACGCCGATAGGGAGACAAGAACACCGGGCATGTTTTCGTCCGGTGACCCTTCGAGAGGTTCACCATGATCAACGTCTCCACCACCACCCCTGTGTCCTGGCCCACGCCGCCGTCCGCCGCCGTGGCTCCGGTGACGGCCACGCAGGCGGTCCAGCCGGTGCAATCGGGTGGACGTGAGGCCCTGACCGAACCGGAGGCCCGGCGCGAAGCGCGTCGTTCGAGGGCGCCGGCGGATGAAACGGCCAGCCCGGCGGCACCGCGGTCACCACGGACGGGTGCGATCGAGCCGCAGGCCAGCGCCCAGGCGCGGCAGGAAGCTGCCGCGCAGCGTGCCGATCAGGCGGTCAAAAAGGCCGAAGCCGACAAGGCGAGCCACCGCAAAGCCATGGACCGGCTGCAGGAGGTGCTTGCCGGAATGTGGGCGGCCAGCGCTGCGGTGGTGGACCAGGCCCTGGGGCTTGAACCCAAGGCCGACGCCCTGCCCGGCAACCAGAGTGATACCGCGCCCGATCTCTCGGCCGTTGCAGCCTCCACCATGTCACGCCGCTTGCTGCCCGGCGCGAAGACCGCCGAAATGCGCGAGCAGGCGGCTGCCGAGGGCATGCCCTGGCCGGTGTTGCCGCAGACCACCGAAGAGGCTGCGGC
>JANPKR010000081.1:0-3039 GCA_031426175.1 Hydrogenophaga sp.
TGGTGCTCGACCTGCAGTCGCCCGAAGGCAAGGAGGCGGTGCTCAAGCTGATCGCCACCGCCGACGTGGTGAGCGAAAACTTCAAGCCCGAGACCATGAAGAAGCTGGGCCTGGACTACCAGAGCCTCAAGACGCTGAACCCGCGCCTCATCCACGTGAGCCACAAAGGGTTTCTGCCCGGGCCTTACGACCACCGCACCGCGCTCGACGAGGTGGTGCAGATGATGGGCGGCCTGGCCTACATGACCGGGCGCCCCGGCGACCCTCTGCGCGCAGGCTCGTCGGTGAACGACATCATGGGCGGCCTGTTTGGTGCCATCGGCGTCATGGCCGCGCTGAGCGCGCGCGAGAAAACCGGTCTGGGCAGCGAGGTGCAAAGCTCGCTGTTCGAGAACAACGTGTTCCTCGTCGCCCAACACATGATGCAGTTCGCTGTCACCGGCCTGCCCGCCGCGCCCATGCCCGAGCGCATCTCGTCCTGGGGCATTTACGACGTGTTCAAGGTCAAGAACGACGAGCAGATTTTTCTGGCGGTGGTGAGCGACACGCAGTGGGCCATCTTCTGCAACGCTTTCGGCTACGACGACCTTCAGGCCGACCCGCGCCTGCTGGGCAACAACAACCGTGTGCGCAACCGCGACTGGCTCATCCCGCTGCTGCGCGAGCGCCTGGCGCAGCAGAGCGCTGCGGACCTGGCCGCGCTGTTCGAGCACCACGGTCTGCCGTTTGCACCGATCACCCAACCCCACGAGTTGCTGGACGACCCGCACCTCTGCGCCACCGGTGGCTTGGCGCCCATCACCCTGCCCGACGGTGAGCGCGCCGGGCAGACCGCACAAACCGTGCTGCTGCCGCTGGCGCTGGATGGCGAGCGCCTGGGCGTGCGCCGCAACCCGCCCCGCCTGGGCGAACACAGCGCCGAGCTGCTGGCCGAGCTCGGTTACTCGGCGGAAGACGCGGCGCGTCTGAGCCAGACGGTGGAGAAAGCTGCCTGAGAAGTCATCAATTCAGGCGGTTCTTTCATTGATTCATAACGGGCCGTGGGGTAATCTGCCCCGGTGGACAAACTCAAACAACTCGAAACGTACGCGTCGGTGGCCACGCGCGGCAGCTTGACCGCCGCCGCCAAAGCCGAGGGCGTGGCCCCCGCCATCATCGGCCGCCGGCTCGATGCACTGGAAGCCCGCCTGGGCGTGAAGCTCATGGTGCGCACCACGCGGCGCATCACCTTGACGCACGAAGGCAGCGCCTTCCTGGAAGACTGCAACCGCCTGCTCACCGACCTGGCCAACGCCGAGGCCAGTGTGAGCGCCGGCGGTGTGAAGGCCAGCGGGCACCTGCGCATCACCGCGCCGGCCGGCTTTGGCCGCCGCCATGTGGCGCCGCTCGTGCCCCACTTTCGCGAGCTGCATCCCGAGGTGACGATCTCGCTCAACCTGAGCGACCGCGTGGTCGACGTGGCGGGCGAAGGCTACGACTGCGCGGTGCGCGTGGGCGACCTGCCCGACTCCTCGCTGGTGAGCGTGCGCCTGGCCGAAAACCGCCGGCTGTGCGTGGCCACGCCGCGCTACCTGCAGCACCACGGCAAGCCACAGACCCCGGCCGATCTGGTGCGCTTTGACTGCCTCACGCTGTCCAGCGATGCCTCACAAACCCGGGGCTGGGCGTTCGCCGTGCCGGGTGAGGGCGGCGAGACCACCATCACGCACCTGCGCCCCGGCGGCCCGCTGGACTGCACCGACGGCCAGGTGCTGCGCGAGTGGTGCCTGGCGGGTTACGGCATCGCCTGGCGCAGCACCTGGGAGGTGGAGGCCGACATCGCGCAAGGGCGGCTGGTGAGCGTGCTCGACGACTTCGCCGCGCCACCCAACGGCATCTTTGCGCTGTTCCCCCAGCGCAAACACCTGGCGCTGCGCGTGCGCCTGTGGATCGACTTTCTGAAGCACGAATACGCGCGCCCGGACTTCTGGAAAATTTGATTCAGCCGACGATGGGCCCGTACAGGTCAGGCCGGCGGTCGATCAGCTGGGTGCTGGCACGCGCAGCGTGCAGCGCAGCGCGCGTGAGCGTCACCCTGAGGAGCGTCTCTTCGCGCGCGGCCTGGGCAAGCACCTCGCCCATCGGCCCACAGACCGTGCTCAGCCCGTTGTAGACGGTGTCTCCCTCACGGCCGCAAGCGTTGGCATAAGCCATGTACAGGCGGTTTTCGAGCGCGCGCGCGGGCAGCAGCACGCGCTGCACTTCGTCAAACGGTTCCATGTTGGCGGTGGGCACGATCACCGCATCGGCCCCCGCCAGCGCCAGGCCGCGCACCATTTCAGGAAACTCCATGTCGTAGCAGATCAGCAGGCCCAGACGCCAGCCGTTCCATTCGAAAACCGTGGGGAGACGATCACCCGGTGTGAAACGCAGTCGGTCGGCGGGGCCGTAACGGTGCGCCTTGCGGTAAGTGGTCATCGTCTCGCCACTGGGCGCCACGGCGATCGCGGCGTTGAAAGGAAGGCCGCTTCCGTTGCGCTCGGGAAAGCCGGCCACGATGCCGATGCGGTGCCGGCTGGCAATGCTCGCGAGCGCCAGGCTGGCTGTGGCATCTTGCGCGCGCGCACCCAGCAACTTGGGCTCGATGAGGTAGCCACTGAGGAACATTTCAGGCGTGACCAGCCACTGCGCGCCGGCTGCGCTGGCCTGTGCAGCTGCGGTCTCCAGCCGTTCCAGCGCGCTGGCGGGTTCGGTCGGGTGCGGGGTCTGCCAGAGAGCAAGCGTCAGGGTGTCGGCTGTCATGAGGGTCTGGGCAAAAGGGTCGAACGGCTGACGATGAATGTTTGCGGAACGCTAGTCTGGCAGAGCCACCGGGCCCAGCGACGCAAACACATCGCCAGGACCTGGATTGGCTGCGTGCGTGCGGCCGCCCAGGTGTTTCACGATGCCCCACACCGCGTTGAGCGAGGTCTGGACCGCACCCTCGACCCAGGCGGGTGTGAACGACACGTCGTCACCGGCGATGAAGATGCCGCGCTCGGCGGGCGCAAAACCGTCCTG
>JANPKR010000082.1:0-1867 GCA_031426175.1 Hydrogenophaga sp.
GGCATCACGATCAACACCGCGCACGTCGAGTACGAGACAGCCAACCGCCACTACGCGCACGTTGACTGCCCCGGCCACGCCGACTACGTCAAGAACATGATCACCGGTGCGGCCCAGATGGACGGCGCGATCCTGGTGTGCTCGGCCGCTGACGGCCCGATGCCCCAGACCCGCGAGCACATCCTGCTGGCTCGCCAGGTTGGCGTGAAGTTCATCATCGTCTTCCTGAACAAGTGCGACATGGTCGACGACGCCGAGCTGCTCGAGCTGGTCGAAATGGAAGTGCGCGAGCTCCTGTCCAAGTACGACTTCCCCGGCGACGACACTCCCATCATCAAGGGTTCGGCCAAGCTGGCGCTGGAAGGCGACACGGGCGATCTGGGCGAGCAAGCCATCATGCGCTTGGCCGATGCGCTGGACACTTACATTCCCCAGCCGGACCGTGCCATTGATGGCGCCTTCCTGCTGCCGGTTGAAGACGTCTTCTCGATCTCCGGCCGCGGCACCGTTGTGACCGGCCGCATCGAGCGCGGCATTGTCAAGGTCGGCGAAGAAATCGAGATCATCGGCATTCGCGAGATCCAGAAGACCACCGTCACCGGTGTCGAAATGTTCCGCAAGCTGCTTGACCAAGGTCAGGCGGGCGACAACGTCGGCATCCTGCTGCGCGGCACCAAGCGCGAAGACGTCGAGCGCGGCCAAGTGCTGGCCAAGCCTGGCACCATCAAGCCCCACACCCACTTCACGGCTGAGATTTACGTTCTGAGCAAGGAAGAGGGCGGCCGCCACACCCCGTTCTTCAACAACTACCGTCCCCAGTTTTACTTCCGCACGACGGACGTGACCGGTGCGGTGGAGTTGCCGAAGGACAAGGAAATGGTCATGCCGGGCGACAACGTCGGCATCACGGTCAAGCTGATTGCGCCGATCGCCATGGAGACGGGCTTGCGCTTCGCCATCCGTGAAGGTGGTCGCACCGTCGGCTCGGGCGTCGTTGCAACGATCCTCGCGTAAGTTCTTTTAGGCCACAGGGGCATAGCTCAATTGGCAGAGCGTCGGTCTCCAAAACCGAAGGTTGGGGGTTCGAGACCCTCTGCCCCTGCCAGCGGTCGCTGATCACGACGGTTGGTTTCAAGGTTCAAGCATCGGCCCGCGAGAGCGATCTCAGCGGGCCTTGCTGCTAATGGCTTCTGTCATGGCGGCGTCCGAAAAGCCGCTTAACTGCGGTGCGTGAAAGTGAAGTGATGGCGAATCCTCCCCAAGTCGAAACCGTGACCAGCGGTGCGGATAAGGCCAAGCTGGCTGTTGCCGTGCTGTTGTTGATCGGCGCGCTGGTGGCTTACTACAGCTTGTCCAAGCAAGGTGCCTTGGTGCAGTGGGCCTCGCTCATCGTGCTGCTGGCGGCCGGTGTGGCAACTTTTTTTACCTCCGAGCATGGCAAGGCGTTGATCGCGTACGGCCGCGACTCTGCGCGCGAGGTCAAGAAGGTGGTCTGGCCGACGCACAAGGAGGCCCGGCAGATGACTGGCTACGTGTTCGCCTTTGTCGTCGTCATGGCGCTGTTCCTTTGGACAACCGACAAGACGCTGGAATGGGTGCTCTACGATCTGATTTTGGGCTGGAAGCGCTGATCGAAAAGCGACACGCAAGCGAAGGCAAGGAATCCAATGTCTGAAGAAGAAGTCGTCACGACCGAAGCCCCGGCGGGTCTACCCAAGCGCTGGTACGTCGTCCATGCCTATTCGGGCATGGAGAAGGCCGTTGAGCGCAATCTGCGCGAGCGCATCGACCGCGCCGGCATGCAGGACAAGTTCGGCGAGATCCTGGTGCCCACCGAGGAAGTCGTCGAGATCAAGAACGGCCAGAA
>JANPKR010000083.1:0-4452 GCA_031426175.1 Hydrogenophaga sp.
CAGCATCTGCGTGGCCGAGAAGCTCACGAAGCCGGCGAAAAGGAACGCGAGCCAGCTGCCTTTGAGCAAGGCAAACACGCCCAGGCTGGCAATCAACGATCCCAGCACGATGCCGGGCGCAAGACCCTTGACGATGTCCCATCGCACAGCGCCGCGTTTGTGCTGCGCTCGAACGCTGGAGACGGACGTGAAGATGATGGTGGCCATGGAGGTGGCAATGGCCATCTTGACCGCGAGATCGGCCTCAACACCCCGCGCCGAGAGAATGAAGGTGATGAAGGGCACCATCAGCATGCCTCCACCGACGCCCAGCAGGCCGGCCAGGAAACCAGTACCCAGACCGAGCACGGCCAACTCGAGAATCAACAGGGGGGCAAGAAGCATGAAAGGTGTCTGCAAGTGCCGCCGGACCGGCATCCTGAACCGGGGTTCAGGTGGGCAAGGGCAGCGAGGCTTCGGGATCGTCTGACGCGAGACGCTCACGCCAGCCAGGCAATGTACCAAGCCCGGGCTCTATGAGCATTGGTTCAAGGAAATATAAAGCCCGGCGCGCACTGCAGACGAGCAAATTGTAGGTGCTGCGTGTGGCCTGCGCTGGCCGGGGGAAAAGAAAAGAAGGCGCAGTGACGGACGGTGTCAACGAACGCTGCAAAGCCTCAGAGCAAACGACCGTCTTTGTCGAGCGTCTGGTCAAGCCGGCGCATGAGTTCATCCACGCGCGCCTGCGTCTGCGGGTCCAGTGGGTCGTGATCGAATGCGCCACCGGCTTCAGCAAACGCGCTGTTGTCGGCTTGACCGAAAGAGGAAGCCTGATAGCTTTCGGCCTCCAGACGCTCGGCTTCCTTTTGTGAGAGTTCGAAGGCGAGGTTGAGTGAGGCCAGCACCGCGATGCGGTCTCGCGCTTTCACTTTGCCCGCGTCACGGATGCGGCACATGGCGGTGTCCACGCGTTCCACCGCGTCGAGCAACGACGACTCGCCACCGGGCGGGCACGAGAGCAGGTAGCTCTGGCCCATGATCTGAACCTCGATCTGTTTGCTGCCAGGCTTGTTCACGAGTGGTCCTTGTGGGCATCCGAGGGCGAGCGCGCTGCGTCGACCTGGCTGGGTGCCAGCCGCTCCAGCAGTGCATCGATGCGCGCGCGCGCAGCCATCAGACGGGATTTGAGCGAGTCGCGCTCGGCTTGCAAGGTGTGCACCTGCTCGACCAGCAGGGCGTTGGTGCGCTGCAGCTCTTCGTGTCGCAACAGCAGGCGTTCGACACGTTCGGTGATCTGGTCAAGGTGCTTGGGATCGGCCATGGTGGGGACTCGAAGTTTTCACATTGTAGGGTTGGGCCAGACAGCTGCGGCTTAGAATGCCGCCTGTTGGTGCTCGCGGTGTGGTTCACATGCCGCAGTTCAACGGGAAGCAGGAGGGTGTGTCCACAAGGATGAACCTAACCTGCGCTGCCCCCGCAACGGTAAGCAGACGAGAGACCCGACGCAGATCGGGACACTCCGCTTTCATCAAGCAGCCACTGGACGACACACGTTGTTGTCTGGGAAGGCGATGAAGGTTGTTCTGTCAGCCCGGATACCGGCCAACAAGGTGGTGGTGCGTCTGGCGACAGCCGCGCTGCCGTGACGCTCATGCACCGTCGGGGAAGGCGGTGAGGGCTTTGTCTCTTGTTTCTTCATCATGAAAATCCGTATCCTGCGCGCGCCTCTGGCCGCGCTGCCGCTGGCCGTTCTGGCCACTGTGCCTTCCTACGCCCAAACCGTTTCATCCAGCACTCTGGCCGATACCTTGGTCACCGCCACCCGATTTGCAGAGCCGCTTGCGTCTTTGCCGTTGGGGGTGAGTGTCATTTCGGCGGAGCAGATACGCGCATCCGGCGCCAGCACCGTCAACGAGGCGGTCATGAAACTGCTGGGCGTGCCCGGCCGACAAGACTCGTATGGCGGTGGCGACTACGCGCTGGATCTCCGGGGCTTTGGCACGACCTCTGACAGCAACCAGGTGGTGGTGCTGGATGGCGTTCGCCTGAATGAAGCCGATCTGGGCGGCACACGGCTGGCTGGCATACCGATCGACACGGTTGAGCGCATCGAAGTTCTGCGGGGGAGTGGATCGGTGCTTTACGGCGAAGGAGCCACGGGCGGCGTGATTGTCATCACCACCAAGGCGGGCAACGGCTCGGCACGCCGCAACAGCGCCACACTGTATGGCGCGGTGGGCAGCAATGCCTTGCGCGAGCTGCGAGGCAATGCCACCCTGGCCACCGGCGGTTTTTCGCTGGACTTGCACGGTCAGCGCCGCGAGACCGACAACCACCGGGACAACTTCCGCTCAGAGACCGACGGTGCCGGCCTGTCGGCCCAATGGTCCAACGACGCGGTTCGATTGGGCGCGCGCTACGCCCGCGACGCACTCGACACCGGTCTGCCGGGGTCGTTGACCGCAGCGCAATACGCCGCGAACCCGAGTCGGACCAACAACCCGACCGATCGCGCCAGCATTCGCAACGAACGCAGCGGCGTGTTTGGCGAAGCCATGCTGGGCAACTGGCAGTTGGGTGTGGACGCAGGCTGGCGCGACAAATCGCTCGATACCGTGCGTCCCACATCGGTGTACGGCTACGACGTCGACGCGCGGCAACTGTCCCTCAAGGCGCGGCATGTGAGCCGTTGGGCTGGCGTTCAGAACAGCCTGGTCATGGGTCACGACCGTGGTGAATGGGAGCGCAACGTCAGGGGCACCTTTGGCTCGTCCTTGGCGGATCAAACGTCGCGCGGGTGGTACCTCAAGGACGATCTCACGCTTGCCGGTGGCACGCGTTTCTCCGCTGGCGTGCGCACCGAAAAGCTGGACAAGGGTGTCGATGATGGCTTCTCGGCTTTCAGTTTGTCCGAACGCGAAACTGCCTGGGAGCTGGGGGTGAGCCAGCCGCTGAGCACCACCACCACGGTGTGGGGTCGTGTGGGCAACAGCTTTCGACTGGCCAACGTGGACGAGTTCAGCTTTACAAATCCGGCTGTGCTGATCCGACCGCAGACCTCGCGCGATCTGGAGACCGGTGCGCGCTGGGCTCAGGGTGCATACAAGCTTGAAGCGCGCCTGTACCGCAGCAACATCACCGACGAGATCGGCTACGACCGCAATGCGCCGGGCCCCTTTGGTCTGGGCGCCAACATCAACTTCGACCCGACCCGTCGCCAGGGACTGGAGATCGACGGCGACTGGAAGCTGACGCCCACGCTGTCGCTGAGCGCGAGGGCGGCCTTGCGGCGCTCGACGTTCCGGGAAGGCCCTTACAGCGGCAAGGACGTGCCACTCGCGCCGCGCCGAACGATTGCTTTGCGCGCTGACTGGATGCCAGCGGCCGGTCACCGTTTGAGCGGTGGGGTGAACTTCGTCGGCTCGCAGCATCCTGACTTTGCCAACGCCTGCCGCATGCCTGCCTACACGACGGCCGATGCGCGTTATGCCGTGCAGGTGAACAACATGGAGTTGTCGTTCGGTGTCAACAATCTGTTCGACCGCGACTTTTACACCCAGGCGTTCGGCTGTGCGGGCGGGCAGACCACGTCGATCTACCCTGAAGCCGGTCGTACGTTCACCGCCGCCTTGCGCGTGTCGTTCTGACGCTGACATGAATACCACCCTCGGCCCGCAGCGCATCGTCTGCCTCACGGAAGAGACCACCGAGTGGCTTTACCTGCTGGGGCAGGAGAGCCGCATCGTCGGTATCTCGGGCTACACCGTGCGCCCTCGCAGGGCGCGTGAAGAGAAGCCCAAGGTGAGTGCCTTCCTCAGCGCGAAGATCGACAAGATCCTGGCGCTGCAGCCCGACTGCGTGTTCGGTTTTTCCGATCTGCAGGCGGACATTGCGGCGTTGTTGATCCGCGCGGGCGTGCAGGTCACGGTGTTCAACCAGCGCAGCGTGGAGGACATCCATTCCATGCTGTACCAGGTGGCGGCCATGGTGGGCTGCGCCGAGGCCGGGCTGGCCTGGATCTATGCCAACCGGGCGCAGCTCGACAGCGTTCGCCAATCGGTGCAAGCGCTGGAGGCTGCGGGGAAGCGCCGCCCGCGCGTGTTTTTTGAAGAGTGGGATGAGCCGCACATCTCCGGCATTCGCTGGGTGTCGGAGCTGCTGGGCATCGCGGGCGGCGACGACGTGTTTCCCGAGCTCGCCACGCAGTCGCTGGGCAAGCACCGCATCATTGGCGACGGTGCCGAGATCGTGCGCCGCAACCCCGACATCATCATCGGCTCGTGGTGCGGCAAAAAGTTCCGGCCGGAGAAAGTGGCGGCCCGCGATGGCTGGCAGGACGTGGCTGCGGTGAAGACCGGACAGCTGTTCGAGATCAAGTCGGCCGACATCCTGCAGCCTGGCCCGGCGGCCCTGACTGATGGCGTGTCGCAGATGCACCGCATCGTCACGCAGTGGATGGTCCAACATGGTTGA
>JANPKR010000084.1:0-13939 GCA_031426175.1 Hydrogenophaga sp.
AGGCAAGGGGAGCCAGCAGTCGATCAACTGCAAAGGGGCACGCCACGTGTTGGTGTTGAAGATTTTTCCCATGCGAAACTCCAGATGAGGGGTTGAACACAGGCAGGATTGCAAGGAAGTCGCCAACGCAGGGATGTGTCCACATGACGAGTTTTCTGCTCGCCGGACCAAACGCCCGCCACCTGCTGAGGCAACGTGACCCTACGGGTCAAACTTGGAAACTGTTGCGGATGAGCCCCACCGCGAGACCTTCGATCTCGAAAGGTTCGCCGGGCTCGACCACGATGGTTTTGTAGTCCGGGTTCTCCGCGTGCAACTCGATCATGTTGTGCCGGCGCATGAAACGTTTGACGGTCACGTCATCACCCAGGCGCGCAACCACAATCTGCCCGTTCTTGGCTTCTTTCGCCGACTTCACCGCCAGCAGATCCCCATCGATGATGCCCACATCGCGCATGGACATGCCACGTACCTTGAGCAGGTAGTCGGGCTCGCGCTGAAACAGGCTGCGCTCCACGTGGTAGGTCTGGTCCACATGCTCTTGCGCGAGGATGGGCGAGCCGGCGGCCACGCGGCCAATCAGGGGCAGCATGAGTTGGGCCAGGCTGGGGAGCGGGAGTGTAAGCTGGCGCCCGCGCGAATCGTTGATGGATCGGAGATCTTCGCTTCGCAGACGAATACCGCGTGACGTGCCGCTGACCAGCTCGATGACGCCCTTGCGCGCGAGGGCCTGCAAATGCTCCTCGGCCGCGTTGGCCGACTTGAAGCCGAGCTCACTGGCGATTTCGGCCCGGGTGGGCGGGGAACCGGTACGCGCGATGGCGGTCTGGATGAGTTCCAGAATCTGCTGTTGCCGGGCGGTGAGCTTGGGCGTGGTGGCGGGCATGTCTAGCATGTGGACCTCATCGGGTGGATGCCTCACCGGGCGGGGTATCCGATCGGTGGGTTACTGTTTTCTTATCCAGTGGCTGTATTTTTAACCAGTTCAAAGGACTTGGCAAGTGGTGAATGCAAACCAGGCACGCCGTCTCGTGGTGCTGGGCACGGGTGGCACGATTGCTGGCCGCGCTGCACGGGCGAGCGACAACGTGGGCTATGTGGCCGGTCAGGTGGCCGTGAGTGAACTTGTGGCCATGGTCCCAGCCTTGGCGGCCTGTCCCCTTGACGTGGAACAGGTGGCGCAGATCAACAGCAAGGACATGGTGCTGGGCGTGTGGCAAGCACTGGTTGCGCGTGTGGCCGAGCACCTGAACAGGCCCGAGGTGGCGGGCTTCGTGATCACCCATGGCACCGACACAATTGAGGAAACTGCGTTCCTGCTGCAGACCATGTTGAGGCCGACCAAACCGGTGGTGCTGACATGCGCGATGCGGCCTGCCACGGCGCTGGTGCCGGACGGACCGCAGAACCTGAGCGATGCGGTGGCGGTGGCCCTGCATCCAGAAGCCCACGGCGTGGTGGTTGTGTGCGCCGGGCGTATCCATGGAGCGATCGATGTGTCGAAGGTGCATCCCTACAGGACGGACCCCTTCGACTCGGGCGATGCCGGTGCTTTGGGCTGTGTGGAAGAGGGACAGCTGCGCATGTTCAGACCATGGCCAGCAGCGGTGGAGCAGGGCACCCACGATGCTGCGGCTCTGCAACGTCTGCTGGGCGCTGCGACGTTGCCGCGCGTGGAACTGATCTTCAGCCATGCCAACGCAGACGGCGAAATGGTGCGCGCCTTGCTCAGCCAGACGGTTGCAGCAGGCCGGCTGCGCGGAATTGTTGTGGCCGGCACCGGCAACGGCACCGTGCACGACGATCTGCTGGCGGCGCTGAAGCAGGCGCAGGCCAGCGGCGTCGAGGTGGTGGTGGCCAGCCGGTGCGCGCAGGGCCGCGTGGTGCCGCACAGCGGTCAACCGTTGCCGGATTCAGCCGGGCTGGCACCCGTCAAGGCGCGCCTCGCGCTGGCCCTGCAACTGCTGGAGACCTGAAGTGCTGACCGCGCTGGGCGCCCACCCCTGGGCTTATCCCATGCTGGAAGTGGTGCACCTGATCGGCGTGGCCTTGATCCTCGGTAATCTGGTCCTGCTGGAATTGCGCGTGTTCGGCTGGGCATCGGCGTTGCCGATCGAACCGCTGGCCCGTTTGAGCCTGGGCTTGGTGGGACTGGGGTTTGGCCTTGCCGTGGTCACGGGACTGTTGATGTTCGGCACTCAACCCGGGGAACTGTTGGCCAACCGTGTGTTCACAGTCAAGGTCGCGCTGATCATGCTGGCTGGCTGCAATGCGGGCTGGTTTCATGCACGCCGTTCGCTGCAGCTCCAGGACACCACCGCCCGTGTGAGCATGCTTTTGTCCTCAGTGCTCTGGATTCTCGTGATCACCTGTGGACGCTGGATTGCCTACGTTTGAAGGAGAACCCATGCAACGACGTGAATTCGTTCAATTGGCCGCCGCACTCGGCTGGGGCGGTGTTGCCACCGGTGCGTTGGCGCACCACGGCTGGAGCAGTTTTGACCAAACCCGACCGATCTATCTGGAGGGGAAGGCTGTTGATGTGAGGTGGCGCAATCCTCACGTTGAACTGTTGCTGGAGTTGCCAGAGACGTTGCGTGTGCCTCCGGATCTGGCCCAGCGCGCGCTGCCGGCCCAGACCGCCGGCGTGGATGGCCCTGCCCTGCTCGCGCAGGCGGTGGTCCCCACCCGGCGAGATCGGCGCTGGGAGATCGAGTTGGCGCCTTTGTTCCGCCTGGGTCAGTGGCAGATGCCTGAGATCAAGAACGGTGAGGCACTCTCGTTAGTGGGCTTCACCTTCAAGGACGAAGCTGGCGCGGCCATCGTGCGGGCTGAGTATGTGTTTCTCGGCGGCAAGGTTTACGGTCTGCGGTCCAGCCCGGCTTGAACTGCCAGACAAAAAAAGAAACCGGCTCAAAGCCGGTTTTTTGCTGGTAGAAGGCTGGTTACTTCGACAACGCTGCGAAGGCTCGCGCGGTGATGTCTTCCACCGTTCCCATGCCGCTGATGGCGCGGTATTGGGGCGCCGAATTGGCGTCGTTGCGTGCCCAGCTGCTGTAGTAGTCCACCAGCGGGCGGGTCTGCGCGCTGTAGACATCCAGTCGCTTCTTCACGGTTTCTTCCTTGTCGTCTTCGCGTTGGATCAGCGGCTCGCCGGTCACGTCGTCCAAGCCCTCGACCTTGGGCGGATTGAACTTCACATGATAGGTGCGGCCCGAGGCCGGATGCGAGCGACGACCGCTCATGCGTTCGATGATGGCGTCGAAGGGCACGTCGATTTCGAGCACGTAGTCCAGCTTCACGCCGGCAGTTTTCATCGCGTCGGCCTGCGGAATTGTTCGGGGGAAGCCATCGAACAGAAAGCCGCCTGCGCAGTCGGCTTGTGCAATGCGCTCTTTCACCAGGTTGATGATCAGGTCGTCGCTGACCAGAGCGCCCGACTCCATGACCGACTTGGCCTCAAGGCCCAGTGGCGTGCCTGCCTTCACGGCGGCTCTCAGCATGTCACCGGTTGAAATCTGGGGGATGCCGTATTTCTGGCAAATGAACGTCGCCTGCGTCCCTTTGCCGGCTCCCGGAGCGCCCAACAAAATCAGTCTCATCGCTTTCCTTCTTTGGTGTTTCAATGGCTTGGCCGCTTGTCTCGGGCGGCTGCCCTGGGCGTCGGGCCGGGGCGTCCGGTCGAGGATAGCATGCACATCCTCGCGCCCCGCTTACAGCACCAGTCGGAAAAATCCTGCCCCGAAGGGTATGCGCTCAGTCTTTTGACAGCAGCCGGCGGACCCGTTCCAGGTCTTGCTGCGTGTCGACGCCACTGCCCGGTGCGCTGGTGCTCAGACACACCGCAATGCGCTCGCCATGCCACAGCACACGCAGTTGTTCCAACGACTCTGTGGCTTCCAGTGGCGCAGGTTCGAGGTCGGGGAAGCGGCGCAGGAAACCAGCACGGTAGCCGTATACGCCCACATGGCGCAAGGGGTTCGGTGATGGCAGTGCGGCTGCTGTACCGCGCGCCATGCCGTCGCGCCACCAAGGGACTGGCGCACGGCTGAAGTACAAAGCTGTTCGCTGCCGATCAAGCACGACCTTCACCACGTTGGGGTTGAGGAAGTCGGCCATCTCCTCGATGGCGTGCGCTGCCGTGCTCATGACGCAATCGGGCCTGGCGTGAAGTTCCTGCGCAACGGCGTTGATCAGAGCCGGCTCAATCAGGGGTTCGTCGCCTTGCACGTTGACCACCACCTCGGTATCGGCCAAATCGAGTAGGAGGCAGGCCTCAGCCAGACGATCGCTGCCGCTGACGTGGTCGCCCCGGGTCAGGATCGCGCTCACGCCGTGGGCTTCGCAGGCCTGCACGATGCGCATATCGTCGGCCGCCACCACGCAGCGGTGCGCAGCGCTGCGTTGCGCTTGCCGCGCCACTCGCACGACCATGGGCACACCCCCAATATCCGCCAAGGGTTTGTCGGGGAGGCGGGTGGAGGCCAGGCGCGCTGGAATCAGGACCGTGAAGCCCCCGGGGACCTCGTGCTGGCTCATGACTGCGGGGTGGGCGCGTTGGGGCGGGCAGCTTCCTCGTCGGTCAACAGGCGGGCTTCGTGCTCCAGCAAGACCGGAATGCCGTCGCGCACAGGGTACGCCAGGCGCGCGCTGCGCGACAGCAGTTCCTGGGTGTCGCGGTTGAAAACAAGGGGCCCTTTGGTCACGGGGCATACCAGCAGTTCGAGCAGTTTGGTGTCCATGGCCGAATGATAGTCGTGCGGTCAGGTGCGCTGGTGCTTCAGGCGCTGTGTTTCAAGGCTTGAAGGCGCGCGTCCAACGCCGTGAAAAAGGCGGGATCGGGAGACAACTCCAGCGGAATGGCCCAGACCGGCGGATACCGTGCAGGGGCGCCCGCGACAACCATGGGAAACAACTTGACTGCGTCCTTTTCGGTGCAGAGCAGGGGCATCGAACTGTCCTCCAACAAGGAGGCGTAGTCCGACGCCGCCGCATGATCGGGGAGACCTACCTCCAGCGCAGGCTGGATACCACGGGCGCGCAGCATGTCGAAGAAAACGCCGGGCCTGGCAGTGCCGGCCACAGCGGTGAGACGTTGCCCACGCAATTGATCCAGCGGCAGTAGTTCGCCGCTGGGGCCGACCGCGCAGTCCGCCAGGCGCCGCGTAGCGCTGAACGCCTGTGGGTCGGGTAAGCGCGAGAAAGGGACTTCAGGCGTGTCTTCCCGACGCTGGCGCAGCACCAGGTCAGACACTGATAGGTTGGGGCGTGGCCAGGGTTCGCGCAACAGGCCCGCCGGCAGCAGCCAGCCGTTTCCCGCGCCCCGGTCGTCGAACACGATGATCTGCAGGTCCCGGTGCAAGGCCAGGTGCTGAAGGCCATCGTCGCAGACGATGACATCCACGTCCGGATGTGCGACCAGCAGCGCGTCGGCCGCCACCGAGCGGACGGCCGACACGCAGACAGGGGCCTGGGTGCGCAGCCGGATCAGAGCCGGTTCATCGCCGCTGTCGCTGAGTGGGGTGTCCGGCAGCACGTGGATCACCTCCTGGCTGTGCCGGCCGTGGCCACGGGAAATCACGCCTGGCCGCCAGCCTTGTGCGCTGAGGTGGTTGACCACCGCAATCACCGTGGGTGTCTTGCCGGCGCCACCCACGACCACATTGCCAATCACCACCACCGGTACCTTGACGCGGTGGCTCTGCTTCAGACCCAGTTGGTACAGGCCACGACGCGCCGCGATGAGTGCACCGTAGACCAGCGAAATGGGCCACAGCAGTCGGGCCAGCCAGCCGCGCCGCTGCGAGTTGATCAACCACAGGGCCTGCCAGCGGGCCTGACTCATCGGTACACGAAAAGGAGCCCCTCAGGGCTTGCCACGGGCCGCGGCGTTGGTCTGCTGCGTCGCAAACGTGATCTGCACCAGGCCGGCGCGCCGCGCAGCGTCCATCACGTTGATCACCGACTGGTGGGTGGCTGCCGCATCGGCGCTGATGATGATCACCGTCTCGGCATTGCCCTCTGAAGCGCCGGCAAGGGCGCTGGTGAGCAGTTCGACGCTTGTGCCTTCCAGCACCTGCTTGTTGACCGAGTAGCGCCCATCGTTGCCGACCGCCACCACCACCTCGCGCTTGTTGGTCTTGGGCGCCTGCGCGTCGGCCACTGGCAGGTTGACGTTGAGTTCGGTGAACTTGCTGTAGGTGGTGGTGAGCATCAGAAAGATAAGCACCACGAGCAGGATGTCGATGAACGGGATCAGGTTGATCTCGGGCTCGTCGCGCGTGCCTGGGCGAAAGTTCATGGCTTCAGTGCTTGCGCAGGTTCAGCAGGTGACGGGCAAAACGTTCTGCCGCCAGTTCCAAACCCAGCAAGTAATCGTCAACCCTCCCGCGGAAATAACGCCAGAAGATCAGTGCCGGAATGGCCACGATCAGGCCGAAGGCGGTGTTGTACAGGGCAATCGAGATGCCCCGCGCCAGTTGAGCCGGATCGCCCATACCAGGAACGCCACCCGCACCAACAGCGCCCTGCGCACCGAAGATCTCGATCATGCCGATGACGGTGCCCAGCAAGCCCAGCAGTGGGGCTGCCGATGCGATCGTGGCCAGAGCCCCGAGGTAGCGCTGCAACTGCGCCGCCGCTTGGCGCCCGGCGCCTTCGAGGCTGGCGCGGAGGTCGTCCTCACTGGCGCGTGGGTTGCTGTTGAAGGTGCGAAAACCGCTGGCCAGCACGGCGCCGAGCACAGAGTTTTGTTCAAGCTGGGTCACCACATCCGGGCCTGGCACGCCGTTACGCGACACCATGATGGCCTCGTCCAGCAGCTTTGGGGGAAGGATCTTGGCGGTTTTGAGGCTGACGAACCGTTCTATGACCAGGGCCAATCCAAGAACAGAACAGATGATCAGTGGCCAGATGGGCCATCCGGCGGCTTGTATGATGGAAAGCAAATCTGAACTCCAGGCGTGTGCCGTCGTGTTGCTCGGCGCGGGACGGTCGGCCGATTATGTCTCAGGGGTGGGGCGCTACCTGCGCCAGCTTTACAACTCCCCAACCCTCGCGCCGCACGAAGAGCCGATGTCGTGCACAGATTCTGTGGATAACTTTGTGAAGAACCCCGCGGGCAGTCCTTGCGAGCCCGCGGTGAGTCTCGCTTTGGCCAGAACGATCAGCAAACAGGCAGTGCAAAACGCTTTTGAATCAATGCGCTATCAATCCAAGCCAGCTCGCACAGGCCTGTCGCGCCAGACAACCAGCATTCATGCGGTCTGTGGACACTTTTGCGTGGGAGACGCCCGTGGTTGAGGGATCTTCATTGGCGCAGTCGCCAGTGGCGGGGCGCGTGTGGGCGGTTGGACCGCTCATGCGAGCGGTGGCGGACACTCTTGCTGCCCGATTCAATCCGGTGGCGGTGCGCGGCGAGATTTCGGGTTTTTCGCGCGCGTCGAGCGGGCATTGTTACTTCGCGCTGAAAGATGAAACCGGGCAGGTTCGCTGCGCGCTTTTTCGCCGCTCGGCTGATCAGCTCACGTTCAGCCCGCGCGATGGTCAACTCGTGGAAGCCCGCGGCAAGCTCGACGTGTATGGCGCGCGCGGCGAGCTGCAGCTCATCGTGGAGTCCGTGCAGCCAGCGGGACAGGGTGCGCTGTTCGAGCAGTTCCTGCGCCTCAAGGCCAAACTCGAGGCCGAGGGCATGTTCGAAGCAGCGCGCAAACGGCCATTGCCATCGCATCCCCGCAGCATCGGCGTGGTCACGTCGCTCGGCGCGGCCGCACTGCGAGATGTGGTCACAGCTTTGCGGCGTCGAGTGCCGCATCTTCCCGTGGCGATCTACCCCGCCTCGGTTCAGGGTGCGCAGGCACCAGCCGAACTGTGCGCCGCCCTGCAGGCCGCTTACCGTCGCCACGTTGCGTTGGGGGAAAGCGAAGTCTTGCTGCTGGTGCGCGGCGGTGGCTCTTTGGAGGACTTGTGGTCGTTCAACGACCCAGAACTTGTTCGTCTGATCGCACGCTCGCCGATGCCGGTGATCTGCGGCGTGGGTCATGAAACCGACTTCACGCTTGCCGACTTCGTAGCCGACTTGCGGGCACCCACGCCCACCGCCGCGGCTGAACTGTGTGCGCCTGCACGTGAACAGCGGGTGGGTGAGCTGGACTACCTGACCGAACGGCTGACCGCAGGCGCGTTTGTCAACCTCGATCAGCGTGGTCAGCGGCTTGATCGGCTGGCCCAGCGCATGGGGCGTCCATCGGCACGTCTTTACGATAGTTTGCAGCAGCTCGAGCGTTTGCAGCACCGCTTGAAAAGCGGCTGGCTGCTGACCACCCAACAGCGGCGGAACCGGCTGAACATGTTGCAGACGCAGCTCCCTCTGGCATTGCGCCGAGCCATGGACGCGCATCGCCGGCACCTGCAGCGCAGCGAACTCTCATTGGGAATGCTGGACCCCCAATTGGTGTTGGAGCGCGGTTACGCGTTTCTCACCGATGTTCAGGGCAGGGCGTTGACCAGGGCAGCGCAGGCGCAAGCCGGGCAGGCGCTCACCGCCACGCTGGCCGATGGCGCCCTCAACGTTCGGGTGGAGCTGAGCACTCAGAGACCCTGACACCGTCGCTGCACAGTCGCGTGCCTACAATGGCCGCCAGCCCGCAGGTGAATTCACCCAGTCGGCGAGATTTTCCGAAACAGCACTCAAGAGGAACCCCATGGAACACACCCTGCCCGCATTGCCTTACGCCCTGGACGCCCTGGCTCCACACTACAGCCGGGAAACCCTCGAGTTTCACCATGGCAAGCACCACAACGCGTACGTGGTCAATCTCAACAACCTGCAAAAAGGCACCGAGTTTGAAGCCATGGACCTTGAGTCCATCGTCAAGAAGTCCAGCGGCGGCATTTACAACAACTCCGCGCAGATCTGGAACCACACCTTCTTCTGGAGCTGCATGAAGCCCAACGGCGGTGGGGAGCCGTCTGGGCCGCTGGCCGCAGCCATCACCGCCAAGTGGGGCAGCTATGCTGGTTTCAAGGAAGCATTCGTGAAGTCCGCAGTGGGCAACTTCGGCTCGGGCTGGACCTGGTTGGTGAAGAAGGCCGATGGCTCGGTCGACATTGTCAACATGGGCGCTGCTGGTACCCCGCTGACCACCGGCGACAAGGCCCTGCTGACCGTCGACGTGTGGGAACACGCCTACTACATCGACTACCGCAATGCACGCCCCAAGTTCGTGGAAACCTACCTCGACAAACTGGTCAACTGGTCGTTCGCTGAAGCCAACTTCGCCTGAGCTGCAGCCATCCGATAACTGGGCTCGAAGCGCAAGCTTCGAGCCCTTTTCGTCGTTTGTGACCCGGAAAAGAAATCAGATATTTCGTTCCGCATTTTGTATCGTGGGATAAGGCTTCAAAAATTGGAGTTTGATTCAGGCTCTGGAAAGCAAAATCACATACGGTTCGATTCAGCCGCTCGGAGATGCCGAGCCGCTGGATTCGAAGACCTCAGCCCAACAATTTTTGGAGATACGCGATGAGCAGCCAGCAACCCACCATCATCTACACCCTGACGGACGAAGCCCCGCTGCTGGCCACCAGTGCTTTCCTGCCCATCATCCGCACCTTCGCGGCGCCAGCAGGCATCAACATTGCGACCAGCGATATTTCTGTGGCCGCCCGAGTGCTTGCCGCTTTTCCCGAGTGCCTGACCGAAGCGCAACGCGTCCCCGACCACCTTGCTGAACTCGGCAAGCTGACCTTCAAGCCAGAAGCCAACATCATCAAGCTGCCCAATATCAGCGCGTCGGTGTCGCAACTGGTGGCTTGCATCAAGGAATTGCAGGCCAAAGGTTATGCGATCCCGGACTACCCGGAGAATCCGAAAACCGATGAAGAGAAGGCATTGCGTGCACGTTATTCCAAGTGCACCGGCAGCGCCGTGAACCCCGTTCTGCGCGAAGGCAACTCGGACCGCCGCGCACCACGGGCGGTGAAGGAATACGCCCGCAAGAACCCGCACAGCATGGGCGAGTGGAGTCAGGCGTCGCGTTCCCATGTGTCGCACATGCACGCGGGCGACTTCTACCACGGTGAAAAGTCCATGACGCTGGACAAAGCACGCGATGTGAAGATGGAGCTGATCACCAAGAGTGGCAAGACCGTGGTGCTGAAGTCCAAGGTGTCGCTGCTGGACCGCGAAATCATCGACTCCATGTTCATGAGCAAGAAGGCGCTGCTGGAGTTCTACGAAAAGGAGATCGAAGACGCCCACAAGACCGGCGTGATGTTCTCGCTTCATGTCAAGGCCACCATGATGAAGGTGTCGCACCCCATCGTGTTCGGTCACTGCGTCAAAATTTTCTACCGGGAAGCCTTCGAGAAACATGGAAAGTTGTTCGACGAGCTGGGTGTGAACGTCAACAACGGCATGGTGGATCTGTACAACAAGATCGCCACGCTGCCCCAGAGCAAGCAGGACGAGATCAAGCGCGACCTGCATGCCTGCCACGAGGGTCGTCCAGAACTGGCCATGGTCGACTCGGCCAAAGGCATCACCAATTTCCACTCGCCCAACGATGTGATCGTGGATGCCTCCATGCCCGCGATGATTCGCAACAGCGGCAAGATGTGGGGTGCCGATGGCCGTCTGAAAGACGTGAAGGCGGTGATGCCCGAGTCGACCTTTGCCCGCATCTACCAGGAGATCATCAACTTCTGCAAATGGCACGGCGCCTTCGACCCCAAGACCATGGGCACGGTGCCCAATGTGGGCCTGATGGCGCAGCAGGCAGAGGAATACGGCTCGCACGACAAGACCTTCGAGATCACCGAAGACGGTGTGGCCAACATCACCGATCTGGCCACTGGCGAAGTGCTGCTCAGCCAGAACGTGGAGCAGGGCGATATCTGGCGCATGTGCCAGGTCAAGGACGCCGCCATCCGGGACTGGGTGAAGCTGGCCGTGACCCGCGCGCGCAACTCGGGCATGCCGGTGGTGTTCTGGCTCGACCAGTACCGTCCGCACGAGGCGCAGCTGATCACCAAGGTGAAGATGTACCTGCATGAGCACAACACGGCTGGCCTGGACATCCAGATCATGAGCCAGGTGCGTGCGATGCGTTACACGCTGGAGCGCGTGGCCCGCGGCCTGGACACGATCAGCGCCACCGGCAACATCCTGCGCGACTACCTCACCGACCTGTTCCCGATCATGGAACTGGGCACCAGCGCCAAGATGCTGTCCATCGTGCCGCTGATGGCCGGTGGCGGCATGTACGAAACGGGCGCTGGCGGCTCAGCACCCAAACATGTGCAACAGCTGGTGGAAGAAAACCACCTGCGCTGGGATTCACTCGGTGAGTTCCTGGCGCTGGCGGTCTCCATGGAAGACCTCGGCCTGAAGACTGGCAACCTGCAGGCCAAGGTGCTGGCCAAAACGCTGGATGCAGCCACGGGCAAGCTCCTGGACAACAACAAGAACCCGTCGCCCAAAACCGGCCAGCTCGACAACCGTGGCAGTCAGTTTTACCTGGCGCTGTACTGGGCGCAGGAACTGGCCGCTCAAACCGAAGACTCGACGTTGGCCGCAAAATTCGCCCCGCTGGCGAAGCACCTCATCGACAACGAAAAGACGATCGTGGCTGAGTTGGCCGCCGTGCAGGGAAAGCCAGTCGACATTGGTGGCTACTACAAGCCCGATTTCGACAAACTCGAAGCCATCATGCGGCCGAGCAAAACGTTCAACGCGGCGCTCGCGTCGGTGCAGGTCTGACCGATTCAGGCGAGGAGGAGAAGGCGGCCTACCGTGTGAACGGTGGGCCGCTCAGCTTTGAGCCTGCCTTCAGTCCACGCTTGTCGAACCAGCCCTTGTTCATTTCCAGCACAAAGCGCACCGGCTTGATGGAGCAGTGTGAGGCGAGACTCTGCGGCTGCATGTCCGCGAGGTTGACGATGGTGCCGTCATCGGCCACGAATGCCGCCGTCAGAGGCAGCAGCGTGTTCTTCATCCAGAAACACTGCTCGGAGGCCTGTTCGAAGGCGAACAGCATCCCTTCGTTGACCGGCATCTCTTTGCGGAACATGAGACCCACCGCGCGCTGCTGCGGGGTGGCTGCCACTTGGGCGTTGATCAGGTGCATGCCAGCCGACAAGGTGACCCGCGGCAACTGAAGCTGGGGCGATTCCTGGGACCAGGCCGTGCTGGAGAAAAGGACCCACAGACACAGCAGGCGGAGGGACAGGTTTTTCATGCGGATGGTCGTGTGGTTCAAATCGATCGCTCATTCTCCGCCATCCATCCGCTCGGGGTGGCTCATGCGAGAATTTGGGGCATGTACCAACATATCCAGGTGCCCGCCGAGGGCCAGAAAATCACCGTCAACGCCGACACGTCGCTCAACGTGCCGGACCAACCGATCGTGCCGTACATCGAAGGCGATGGCACTGGCGTGGACATCACGCCTGTGATGCTCAAGGTCGTCGACGCAGCCGTTGCAAAGGCCTATGGCGGCCGGCGGAAGATCCATTGGATGGAGGTGTACGCGGGTGAGAAGTCCACCCGGATCTATGGTCCCGACGTCTGGTTACCCGAAGAAACCCTGGCGGCGCTGCGCGAATACGTGGTGTCCATCAAGGGGCCACTGACAACCCCCGTGGGCGGGGGTATCCGTTCGCTCAATGTGGCGCTGCGTCAGGAGCTTGATCTCTACGTGTGCCTGCGCCCGGTACAGTACTTCAAGGGCGTACCGTCACCGCTGAAGGAGCCCGAGAAAACCAACATGGTGATCTTCCGCGAAAACTCGGAAGACATTTACGCCGGCATCGAGTACGAGGCCGAGTCCGAGAAGGCGAAGAAGCTCATCAAGTTCCTGATGGAAGAGATGGGCGTGACCAAGATCCGTTTCCCGAATACCTCGGGCATCGGCATCAAGCCGGTGTCGATCGAAGGCACAGAGCGCCTGGTGCGCAAGGCGATCCAGTACGCGATCGACAACGACAAGCCCAACGTGACCATTGTGCACAAGGGCTACATCATGAAATACACCGAGGGTGGCTTCCGCGACTGGGCCTACGCCCTGGCCCGAAAGGAGTTCGGCGCCGAACCCGTCGACGACGGACCATGGTGCAAATTCAAGAACCCCAAGTCGGGCAAGGACATCATCGTCAAGGACAGCATCGCCGATGCTTTCCTGCAGCAGATCCTGCTGCGGCCTGCTGAGTACTCGGTCGTCGCCACGCTCAACCTGAATGGCGACTACATCTCCGACGCCCTGGCGGCGCAGGTGGGCGGCATCGGCATTGCGCCCGGTGCCAACCTGTCGGACACCGTGGCCTGCTTCGAGGCCACGCACGGTACAGCGCCCAAGTACGCTGGCAAGGATTATGTGAACCCCGGCTCTGAGATCCTGTCGGCCGAGATGATGCTTCGTCACATGGGCTGGAAGGAAGCGGCGGACCTGATCATCAGCTCGCTTGAGAAGTCCATCGCCAGCAAGAGGGTGACCTATGACTTTGCGCGCTTGATGGAGGGTGCCACTCAGGTCAGTTGCTCTGGTTTTGGTCTGGTGATGATTGAAAACATGTGATGCGTTGGCGCCGGCTGCTTTCTTGCCGACCCCATCTGTCGCCTGATATTGCGAACTACACCCCCAAAAACCGCTTGCTCTGCGGTTTTGTTTTCACCTTTCCCCTCACAATGAGGCATGGAGAAAACCATGCCCCACAGGTCGGCCCCATCAGCGGGCAAGGGAACGGTTTTGCCTCCGTGTCGGCCGCTAATCCCGCATGGTGATGTGGGCGCATACCCGCCGCTAGAATCGTTTTCATGGCCACCCAGAATCCCAAAAAACCCGAAAGCCCGACAGCGCCTCCCAGCGTCAGCAATGACGAGTCGGTGGTACTCGAAAGACGTGCCCAGCGAACCCAGCCACCCCAGATGTTCCAGGTGGTC
>JANPKR010000085.1:0-5233 GCA_031426175.1 Hydrogenophaga sp.
GGCGCAGACCGCTGAAGGCGCGCTGGGCAAAGTCGGCGACATGCTGCAGCGCATGCGCGAACTGGCTGTGCAGTCGGCCAACGCCACCAACAGCAAGGACGACCGCACCGCCATCCAGTCCGAAGTGAAACAGCTCTCCGATGAAATCGACCGCGTCTCCAAGCAGACCTCGTTCAACGGCAAGAAGGTGCTCGACGGCTCCTTCACCGCCGCCAGCTTCCAGGTGGGCGCCAACGCCGGTGACAACATCACCGTGGGCTCTCTCGCAGACACGACCGCAGCCAATCTGAGCACCGTTGCCTATGGCCAGGTCACCGTGGCAGCCATCGACGCGTCAGATGCGACCATGACCGGATTCAATACTGCCATTGCTGCGGGGGTTTTGACGATCGATCCCGACGGCGCAGGCTCTGCCGCTGCGGTAGACCTGGGTGCCATTGGCGTCGCCTCATCAGGCAAGGAGCGTCTCGGGCAAGTTGTGGAAGCCATCAATCGAAAGACCGCAGACACCGGTGTGTCAGCCTTCCTGGTGGCCAATGCCACCGGCACCTTTGATCTGGAAGTTTTGTCCTCACGTCTGAATGCATCCGGTGCCCCGGAGATTCCAGTCTTCGCCGGACTGACCGTTGCCAATGCTGGCTTCACGCCTCCGACCGTGGCCGCAGCGACGACCGCACAAGGCAAGGGAATCGCCAACATCGACGTGACGACCGAAAAAGGCGCCTACATCGCCATGAAGAAGCTCGACGCTGCGCTCGACCAGGTCAACGGCGCTCGCGCCAAGCTGGGTGCCGTGCAGAGCCGCTTCGAGAACGCCGTGGCCAACATCCAGATCGGTGTGGAGAACCTCTCCGCTTCGCGCGGCCGCATCATGGACGCCGACTTCGCCAAGGAAACCGCCAACCTGTCGCGCTCGCAGATCCTGCAGCAGGCCGGCACCGCCATGGTGGCCCAGGCCAACCAGGCACCCCAGGGCGTGTTGTCCCTGCTGCGCTGATCGGCGCAACCCCGCAAGCGCCAGGCCCTCGGGCACTGGCGATCCTGCGCGGCGGACGGTGGTGAACCACCGTCCTGCCGCACTGGGCCTTGTGGGGTGAACAGAGCGCATGCCCCCCGCGTGCGCTCCGTTCACCCCCCTCCTGAACCCACTTTTAAAGGAACGAACTGCGCCGTTGTTCACGGTCTTTTCCAAGCGATGGATTGCAACAGCCACTGAAGAATAGGGCATGGGCATCAGGATCATCTTCAACGACCTATCAACAAGGTTCGTCGTCCCGCAGCAGATGCGGCGAGGTGATCGGGGCCCAGGGGCCCCACCGGCGCGTTCAGCCCAGCACCGGTCATGGCGACCAGCCTTCGGGCTGGTGTCGAGATTGGCAGCGATGCCGGGTTGCTTTCCATCCATTCTTTAGGAGTTAGTCATGACCACCATCAACACAAACGTGATGTCGATGAACGCCCAGCGCAACCTGCTCTCTTCCCAGGGTTCGCTGGCCACTTCCATGCAGCGCCTGTCCTCAGGTCTGCGTGTCAACAGCGCCAAGGACGATGCTGCCGGCCTGGCCATCGCCGAGCGCATGAACGCCCAGGTCAAGGGCCTGAGCGTTGCAGCCCGCAACGCCAACGACGGCATCTCCTTGGCGCAGACCGCTGAAGGCGCGCTGGGCAAAGTCGGCGACATGCTGCAGCGCATGCGCGAACTGGCTGTTCAGTCGGCCAACGCCACCAACAGCGCCGACGACCGCAAGGCGCTCCAGGCCGAAGTGACCCAGCTGGCCGATGAGGTCGACCGCGTCTCCAAGCAAACCTCGTTCAACGGCAAGAAGGTGCTCGACGGCTCGTTCACCGCCGCCACCTTCCAGGTCGGGGCCAACGCCGGTGACAACATCACCATCGGATCGCTGGCCGACACCACCGCCGACAAACTCAGCACCATCGCCTATGGCGAAGTCACCGTTGCGGCCATCAACCCCAACGCAGCGGGCTTCACCGGCTCCGGCACGGCGATTGCCGACGGCGTCCTCGACATCACTGTTGCCGGCACGACCTACGAGCTCGGTGCCATTCCTGCAGCCAACTCGGGCACCGAGCGCATCGGCCAGGTGGTGGAAGCCATCAACCGCAAGTCCAGCGACACCGGCGTCTCGGCCTATCTGGTGGACAACGGCAACGGAACCTTCAACCTGGAGGTCATCTCTTCGCGCCTGAACGCCGCTGGCGCACCCGTGATTCCCACCTTCTCGGCCGGCTTCACGCCAGCCGACACGGGTTTTGCGGCCCCGACCGTGATCGCCGCCACCGCCAACCTGACCGGCATCGACTCCATCAACGTCACGAGCGAGAAAGGCGCCTACATCGCCATCAAAAAGCTCGACGACGCACTGGACCAGGTCAACAGTTCTCGCGCCACGCTGGGTGCCGTGCAGAGCCGTTTCGAGAACGCCGTGTCCAACATCCAGATCGGTGTGGAAAACCTGTCTGCGTCGCGCGGCCGCATCATGGACGCCGACTTTGCCAAGGAGACCGCCAATCTTTCGCGTGCCCAGATCCTGCAGCAGGCCGGCACGGCCATGGTGGCCCAGGCCAACCAGGTTCCCCAGGGCGTATTGTCCCTGCTGCGCTGAACGGCGCAGCGCTCGCAAGCGCCGCGCCTTCGGGCGGGGCAACCCCGGGCGGCGGCGGCGGTGAACAACCGCTCCGCCGCCTCGGGCTTTGCGGCGTGAACACAGCGCATGCCACCCGCGTGCGCTGTGTTCAAACCGACAAGGAGTCACCATGCCCATCTCATCACCAGGTCTTGCCAGCGGCATTGACGTCAAGAGCATCGTCTCGCAACTGGTGGCCCTGGAGCGGGCACCCTTGGCGCCGCTGCAGCAGCAGGCCGCGGGTTTCCAGAGCAAGCTGTCCATCTACGGCACCATCAAATCGATGGTGGCGGGCCTGGGCGATGCGGCGGCGAAGCTCTCCGAGCCGTCCGCCTGGGATTTGGTCAAAGGCGGTTCCACCGCACCCGACAAGGTGGGTGTCACCGTGGCCGCAGGCACCTCGCCCACGTCCATGAGCATCGAAGTGCAATCGTTGGCCAAACAGCAGTCCAACGCATCTGCATCTTTCCTCCCCGTTGGTTCGCCTGTGGGCAGCGGCACGCTGAACATCCAGCTGGGCAGCTGGGCCACCGGCACGTTTGCCCCAGGCAGTGCCGCCGCCATTGACTTGACCGTGGCGGCCGACGACACGCTGTCCACCATCGCCAGCAAGATGAACGCCGCCAATGCCGGCATCAGTGCCACGGTGCTGCGCGATGCCTCCGGAGAACGCCTGCTGGTGCGTTCGAAAGACACCGGGGAAGACCTCGGCTTTCGCATTCAGGCCACCGACGCCGATGGCAACAACACCGATGCGGCAGGTTTGTCTCGCCTGGCCTACGACAAGGTGGGGCTGAGTTTTCACGGCATGGCGCTCAGCCAGGCGGGCACCAACGCACAGGCCACGGTGAACAACGTGGCCATTTCATCGGCCAGCAACACGGTCAAGGACGCCCTGCCCGGCATCACATTGAACCTGTCTCAGGTCACAACAACCCCGGTAGAGGTCACGGTGTTCAACGACAAGGACGGCATGCGCAAAAACCTGCAAGGTTTCGTGGATGCCTACAACGCAATCAACAACATGCTGTCCACCGCCACCAAGTACGACCCGGACACGAAGGTGGCCGGCTCATTGCAGGGCGACAGCACCGCGGTGGGACTGCAAAACGCCTTGCGCGGCATGATGCGTTCCATCACACCGGGAGGCAGCTTCACCCGCCTGCTCGACATCGGTATTGAGCTCAAGACCGGCGGCGTGATGAGCATCGACGCCTCCAAGCTCAACGCTGCACTGGACAATCCCACAGGTCTCAAGTCCCTGTTCACAACCAAGAGCAGCAACCCTGCCAGCCAGGGCTTCGGCTTGAAGCTGGACGCCTTCGCCGATGGCCTGCTGGCCGTTGACGGCTTGGTCACGGGCCGGGCCGACGCGTTGAAGAACTCGGTGACGCGCAACACCAAAGAGCAGGACAAGGTGGCCGACCGTGCGGCACGCGCCGAGGTGCGCCTGCTGGCGCAGTACAACGCCATGGACGCTGCGGTGGGACGCCTCAACGGATTGAGCGCCTTTGTGAACCAGCAGGTCACTTTGTGGAACAAGGGATCGGGCTGAACACCGCGCGCTCCCGACCAACCCGGCCCTGCGCAGCCCCCTGCCCGGTCGGGTTTTTCACACCTGGCGTGATGTATTTGATGAGGAAGACGCAACCATGAACAACCCGACACCATTTGCACCGCATATCCGCGCTTTGGCGCCTACAGTCCCCACAGTGCGTGCCGATACAGAAAGGTATCAGCCACAAGGAACCGATGCCATGTTTACCTCTGTGAATTCACGAGCCGCCTCCGTCTACAAACGCGTTTCCGCCGACACCGGCGTGAGCGCCGCCGACCCGCACCAGATGGTGAGCATGTTGTTCGACGGCCTCATCCAGTCGCTCAACGCTGCGCGTGGCGCCATGGAGCGTGGCGAGATCGAGGCAAAAGGGATGGCCATCGGCAAGGCGATCCGGATCCTGGAAGAAGGCCTCAAAGCCGGACTGAACAGAGCGCAGGGCGGAGATCTTGCGAACAACCTCAATGGCCTGTATGGCTACGCCGTGCAGCGCCTCACCATGGCCAACCTGCGCAACGATGCATCGGCGATTCACGAGGTGCTCAACCTGATCGAACCGTTGGCGGATTCCTGGAAGCAGATCCGAACCGGCGCCCTGCAGGGAGCCTGACATGGAGCACAGTCTGTTGGATTACTACAAAGCGATCGAGCGCACGAGCAGCCAGATGCTCGATGCGGCCAAATCGGAAAACTGGGATCAGGTGGTGAGGCTCGAGGGCGCCTGCGCGGTGTTGATCGCGCAGCTGCGCTACAAGGCCAAAACCGACGCGCTGGCACCGGAAGAGCGCAGGGAGAAGACGAAGATCATGCAGCGCATCCTGCGCACCGACGCAGAGATCCGCAACCTGGCCGAACCGTGGTTGAACGATCTCTCACAACTCATCGACCGCAACCAACCTCAACCCATGCATTGAAAACAACAGGGGTCCGGCGCGAAATGCCCGTACCCAGAGATGCCGCGGAACTGGCTCTGCCAGGCCGCAGGCATCGTCCCCCCACCGGGGGGAAGCCGCGCAGCGGCGCAGGGGGG
>JANPKR010000086.1:0-5511 GCA_031426175.1 Hydrogenophaga sp.
TCTGGCCGCACGCTCGGCCTGCGCGCCGACAGCACGCCGCAGGTGGCACGCATCGACGCGCACCTGCTCAACCGCCAGGGCGTGGCGCGGCTGAGCTACTGCGGTCCAGTGGTGCACACCCGCATCGACCGGCCGCTGGCCAGCCGCGAACCGCTGCAGTTCGGCGCCGAGATCTATGGTCATGCCGGGCTCGAGGCCGACCTCGAGGTGATCGAGCTTGCGCAAGCCTGCCTTCGAGTCGGTGGTGTGCAGCGTCTGCAACTCGACATGGCCGACGTGCGCGTGATCGACGCCGTGCTTGCGCCGGTGACGCTCACCCCGGCGCAGGAGACCCGCATACACGCCGCACTCAATGCGAAGGATGTGGCTGAACTCCTGGTTCTCGCGCGCAATCTGCCGGCCCATGTCCGCCGCGACCTTTGCGCACTGCCCCGCCTCTTCGGTGATGTGGCGGTTCTTGATGAAGCGAAGCACACGCTGCAGGCGTCGCCCGGCTTGCACGCGGCACTGGACAACCTGCGCTGGCTAGCTTCGCACGCGCAGGACATGACGGTGTCGATCGATCTGGCCGACCTGCGCGGCTACGCCTACTACACCGGCATGCGCTTCGCCTTGTTTGCGCAGGCGGGGCCGGGAAGTGTCGGGCAATCGCTGGAGTTGGCCCGGGGTGGCCGCTACGACGAGGTGGGCGCCGTGTTCGGGCGCAACCGGCCGGCGGTGGGCTTCAGCCTGGACCTGAAGGAACTCGTGGCTGCGGTGGCGCCACGCTCCCTGGTGGCCGCGATCCGCGCGCCTTGGGGTATGGACGCGAGCCTGCGCAACGCCGTGGCCGAGCTGCGATCGCAGGGCCATACGGTGGTTTGTGTGTTGCCGGGTCACGAACACGAAGTCGACGAATTCCATTGCGACCGCGAACTGGTGCCCGATGCGGCTCGGACGGGCGCATGGACAGTAAAGAATATTCAATCGGAAATCAGCCAATGACGAACAGCAGCAGAGCGGTGACACCCGGTCGCAACGTGGTGGTGGTGGGGACCCAGTGGGGCGACGAGGGCAAAGGCAAACTGGTCGACTGGCTGACTGAAACCGCCACCGGTGTGGTGCGTTTCCAGGGTGGCCACAACGCTGGCCACACGCTGGTCATCAATGGCGTGAAGACCGCACTTCATCTCATCCCCAGCGGCATCATGCGCGCGGGCGTCAAGTGCTACATCGGCAATGGCGTTGTGCTCTCGGTGGGCAAGCTGTTTGAAGAGATCGTCGGGCTGGAAAAGGCGGGTGTGGAAGTGCGTTCTCGCCTGCGCGTGAGCGAAGGTTGCCCGCTGATCCTGCCTTTTCACGCGGCGATCGACATCGCCCGCGAAGCTGCCAAGGTCAAGGCCGGCACCGAGAAGATCGGCACCACCGGCCGAGGCATTGGCCCCGCTTATGAAGACAAGATCGCGCGCCGCGCACTGCGCGTGCAGGACCTGCGGTACCCCGAACGTTTCGCCGCCAAGCTGCGCGAGTTGCTTGACCTGCACAACCACCTGCTCACCAGCTACCTGCATTCAGCCGACATGGTCTGGGACGACAAGATTGCCGCCTACATGAAAGACGGCGCGATCCAGTTCGAAGCTGTGTACGCCGAGGCCATGCAACAGGCCGAGTTGCTCAAGCCCATGATTGCCGACGTATCGCGCGAGCTCAATGACGCCCACAAGGCCGGCGCGAACCTGCTGTTTGAGGGCGCTCAGGGCACGCTGCTTGACATCGACCACGGCACCTACCCTTTCGTCACCTCCAGCAACTGCGTGGCCGGCAACGCTGCTGCCGGTTCGGGCGTTGGCCCGGGTCTGTTGCACTACGTGCTGGGCATTACCAAGGCTTATTGCACCCGCGTCGGCGGCGGACCGTTCCCGACCGAGCTGGAGTGGGAGAAGGAAGGCACACCCGGTTGGCACATGGCCACGGTGGGCGCGGAGAAGGGCGTGACGACCGGGCGCAGCCGCCGTTGTGGCTGGTTTGACGCGGCGCTGCTCAAGCGCTCGGCGCAAGTCAACGGACTCACTGGCCTTTGCATTACCAAACTTGACGTGCTGGATGGCCTCACAGAGCTCAAGCTCTGCACCGGCTATGAGCTCGACGGTGAAGTCATCGACATCCTGCCTCTGGGTGCAGAAGACATCGCGCGCTGCACGCCGATCTATGAAACCCTGCCGGGCTGGAGCGATTCGTCGGTGGGTGTCACGCAGTACAACAAGCTGCCCGAGAACGCGCGCCGCTACCTGCAACGCATTCAGGAAACCACCGGTGTGCCCATCCACGTGGTGTCCACCAGCCCCGACCGCGAGCACACCATCTTGCTGCACCACCCGTACCACGGCTGAGCAGCGTCTGCACGGCCTGATCGCCTGCACCTCGTGAAGAATCCCGACCTATACCCTCAGGAGTCCGAATGCTCACCGAAGACGGCAAACACCTCTACGTCTCCTACGACGAGTACCACAATCTGATCGAGAAGCTCGCGCTCAAGGTCTACCAGTCCGGCTGGGAATTCGACACCATCCTGTGTCTCGCTCGCGGCGGCATGCGCCCCGGCGACATCCTTTCGCGCATTTTCGACAAGCCGCTGGCCATCATGTCGACCAGCTCCTACCGCGCCGCAGCCGGCACCCAGCAGGGCAATCTGGACATTGCGCGTTACATCACCACACCCAAGGGCGAGATCGCCGGCAAGGTCCTGCTGGTCGATGACCTGGCCGATTCCGGTCACACGCTCAAGGCGGTGATCGACATGCTCAAGAACAACTACGCGCCCATCACCGAGATGCGCAGCGCGGTCATATGGACCAAACAACTTTCGGCCTTCACACCCGACTACTCGGTGGAGTTCCTGCCGACCAATCCGTGGATCCATCAGCCTTTCGAGGGTTATGACAGCTTGCGCCCGGCCCAGCTGTTGGAAAAATGGAAACTGTGATCTGAATGAAAGATCTGTCCACCCGTCTGATCCACCACCCGTACAAACCGCCCGAAGGTTTTGAGGCGGTGGCGCCGGGTGTGCACAAGGCCTCCACCGTTTTCTTCCCCAACGTCCAGGCCCTGCGCACCTACGACTGGAAAGACAAGAGCGGCTACACCTACGGCTTGCACGGCACGCCGACCACCTTCATGCTGGAAGAGCGCATCGCCACCATCGAAGGCGGCAAGCACTGTGTGCTGGTGCCCAGCGGCCTGTCAGCTGTGAGCTTGGTCGACATGGCCTTCCTGCGCAGCGGCGACGAAGTGCTCATCCCCGACAACGCTTACGGCCCCGGCAAGGCGTTTGCCGCGGTTGAGCTCGCGGCCTGGGGCATCACCCACCGCTTTTTCGACGCGATGGACCCCGACGATCTGGCGCGACAACTCTCCCCCGCCACACGCCTGGTCTGGCTGGAAGCGCCGGGCTCCATCACGCTGGAGTTTCCCGACATCCCCGCGCTGGTGGCCTGCGTGCAGCAATCCAACGAGGACCGCGCTGGACAACGCGCCATCGTCACCGTGCTCGACAACACGTGGGGTGCAGGCATCGCCTTCAACGCGTTTGATCTGGGCGTCGACATCTCCATGCAGGCACTCACCAAATACCCCAGCGGCGGCGCCGATGTGCTGATGGGTTCGGTGGTCACCCGCGATGAGTCATTGCACCGGCAGGTTCTGCTCACCCACATGCGCCTGGGCCTGGGCGTGGCCGCCAACGATGCCGAACTGGTGCTGCGCAACCTGCCGACCATGGGCCTGCGCTACGAAGCGCAGGACACCGCCACCCGCGAGCTGGCGCAGTGGATGCAGGCACGGCCCGGGGTGACTCGGGTGCTGCACCCCGCCTTGCCCGATTCGCCGGGACACGCCACCTGGAAACGCGACGCCACTGCCGCAGCCTGCCTTTTCAGCGCCGTGTTCGATCCCGCCATTCCGCAGTCGCGCATCGACGCGTTTTGCGACAGCCTCCAGCTCTTCCGCCTGGGCTGGAGCTGGGCCGGCCCCGTCAGCCTTTGCGCTCCGTACGACATGGCCTCCATTCGCACCAGGGCCTGGCCGCACGCCGGTGGTCTGGTACGCTTTGCGGTCGGTCTGGAATCCGTGCACGATCTGCGTGCCGACCTTGCGCAGGCCCTGGGCGCCTTGCAAGCCTGACCCCTTCGTTTCAACAGACCTGAAAGACTGATTTGGCTACTCCCAATTACGGATACGAAAAACGCCAGCGCGAGCTTGCCAAGAAGAAAAAGAAAGAGGAAAAGCTCAAAGCCAAAGCCGAAGGCCGCCGCCACGATGACACGGATGCGCCGGAAGAGCCAGGCACCGATGCACCTGACGGCGCAGCGGGCGGCGACGGCGCTGGCGCAGGCAACTGACCCTGATGGTCTGCCCAATGGCCTGGGCCCAGCGCTCAGGACTTGTTTTCGCTGGCGATCAAAGATCGCGCAGCCTCGTTTAGCGAGTCGGCTGAACGGTCCCGCAGATCACAGGGCAGGGCCTGCGGAAACTGTTTGAAATTGCGCCCGATCGACTGGGCGTACATGGGGTCGTAATGGCGGGTCAGCAGCTCCAGCACCACCTCGGGTGTCTGACCACCCTTCACCTTTTCGGTCCAACTCGACACCACATCCTTGCCCCGCAGTTCGGTCAGCGCTTCCAGGCGTGAGCAAAAAGACGCTGGGTCCTTCACGAAGAAGTCGTAGTCTTCCAGCAGCAGGGCCACACGTTGCTCGTCCGCCAGGCGCAGGTCGATACAAGGGCTGGCCCGCATGGCGTCGATGAGTGCATCGGGCACGCGCACATTGCCGACCTTCTTGCTCTCGCTCTCCACGTAGACCACACGTCTCGGGTCGAAGCCGCGCAGGGCAGACCACACCATTGAATCAAAGCGCTTCTGGCTCGGCTGCGGCTGGCCGGGAATGTGGCCCAGCACCGAGCTGCGGTGGCTGGCCAGCGCTTCCAGGTCGAGCACCTGTGCGCCTTGCGCGGCCAGGGCCTGCAGCAGACGCGTCTTGCCGCTGCCGGTGGGCCCGCAGACGATGCGGTAGTGCAGGCGCTCGGCCAGCGCCGGCAGCGACTCAACCAGCGCTGCGCGCCAGGCCTTGTAGCCACCTTCGACCAAAGTCACGTGAAACCCGATGGCGCCAAGGATGGTGGCCAGCGCACCGCTGCGGTTGCCGCCGCGCCAGCAGTACACCAGCGGTTTCCAGGTGCGCGGTTTGTCGATCACCTCGCGCTCGATGTGGGCAGCGATGTTGCGCGCCGACAGGGCCGCGCCTCGCTTCTTGGCCTCGAATGGGTTGACCTGCTTGTACATCGTGCCGATGGCGATGCGCTCTTCGTTGCCGAGCGTGGGCCAGTTCACCGCGCCGGGCACATGGTCGAGCGCGTGCTCGTCTTCGGTGCGGGCGTCGATGATCAAGTCGAATTCGGCCAGGCGGCTCAGCGCCTCGGTGGCATTCAGGGTGTGGACGGGCATGCCCGATTATCGACGCGCGATCAGCTTGCGCA
>JANPKR010000087.1:0-3536 GCA_031426175.1 Hydrogenophaga sp.
TCGGTGGTGCGCGAGTACCACGCGCGCTTTGAAGAAGAGGTGTTCTACCCCGCGATCAATGCGCCACGCGGCCTGCCGCGCCTGCGCATGTTGTTTGACAACTGGATGAAGCGCACCTCGGTCGAGATCGATTCGGGCTGCCTCTACATCAGCGGCGCGGTCGAGTTCGACGATCGGCCCGGCCCGGTGCGCGATGCGCTGGCAAGTTCGGTCAACACCTGGCTTGGTGCCATGCGCCGCGCGGTGGAGATCGCCATTGAAGAGGGCCACCTTGCGCCCGACACCGACGCCGCGCAGATGGCCTTCGAGATCCACGCGCTGATCCTCGCGCTGCACTACGAGGCCCGCTTCCTGCGCAGCCCCGATTCGGCCAGCCGCGCGGTGCGCGCGTTCGAGAACATCGTCACCCGCTTCGGCAACCCGCAGGCGCCTGCGCCCCGCAAGGCAGCCACCAAAACTCCAGCCTCTGCACGCACGCAGGGCTGATTTCCCTTTCGTTTTTTCGCAAACCCAGCACAGGAGTTTCCCCATGCCCGTTTACAACCCGCCCCTGCGAGACATGCAGTTTGTGATGCACGAAGTGCTCAAGGTCACCGACGACCTCAAGGCCATTCCGGCCCACGCCGACATCGACGCCGACACCATAAACGCGGTGCTCGAAGAGGGTGGCAAGTTCGCCTCCCAGGTGATCTTTCCGCTGAACATCAGCGGCGACACCGAGGGCTGCAAGCTCGACCAGAAGACGCACGAAGTCACCACGCCCAAAGGTTTCAAGGAAGCCTACAAGACCTATGTGGACGGCGGTTGGGCCGCGCTCTCTTGCGACCCGGCGTTCGGTGGCCAGGGTCTGCCGCTGGTGGTGAACCAGTGCATGTACGAAATGATGAACTCGGCCAACCAGGCCTGGACCATGTACCCGGGTTTGACGCACGGCGCCTACGCCTCGCTGCACACCTTCGGCACCGACGAGCAGAAGGCAACCTATCTGCACAAGATGACCAGCGGCGAATGGACCGGCACCATGTGCCTGACCGAGCCGCATTGCGGCACCGACCTGGGCCTCATGCGCACCAAGGCCGAGCCGCAGCCCGACGGCACCTACAAGCTCACCGGCAACAAGATTTTCATCAGCGCCGGTGAACACGACATGGCAGACAACATCATTCACCTGGTGCTGGCCCGCCTGCCCGACGCGCCTCCCGGCATCAAGGGCGTGAGCCTGTTCATCGTGCCCAAGTTCAACGTGAACAAGGACGGCACGCTGGGCGAGCGCAATGGCATCTACTGCGGCGGACTGGAGCACAAGATGGGCATCCACGGCAACGCCACGGCGCAGATCGTGATGGACGGCGCTATCGGCACCCTGGTGGGCCAACCCAACAAGGGCATGCAGGGCATGTTCGTGATGATGAACGCCGCGCGTCTGGGCGTGGGGAACCAGTCATTGGGCCTGACCGAAGTGGCTTACCAGAATGCACTGGCTTACGCGAAAGACCGCATCCAGATGCGCAGCCTGACCGGGCCGAAGGCCAAGGACAAGCCGGCCGACCCGATCATCGTGCACCCCGACGTGCGCCGCATGCTGCTCACCGCCAAGGCCTACGCCGAAGGCGGCCGCGCGCTGGCCATCTTCTGCTCTGTCTTGCTGGAAAAGGTGCACAACCACCCCGACGAGAAGGTGCGCAAGGACAGCGACGACATGCTGTCGTTGCTCACGCCGATCACCAAGGCCTTCCTGACCGACAACGGTTACAACGCGGCCACCATGTGCCAGCAGGTCTTCGGTGGCCACGGCTACATCAAGGAATGGGGCATGGAGCAGTTCGTGCGCGATGCCCGCATCAACATGATCTACGAAGGCACCAACACCATCCAGAGTCTGGACCTGCTGGGTCGCAAGGTGCTGGGCAACAACGGCGCCACGCTGAAGAAATTCGGCAAGCTGGTGGGTGCGCTGGTGATGGAAGAGGGCGTCAACGAAAAGATGGCCGAGTTCATCAACCCGCTCGCCATCCTGGGTGAGCAGATCACCAAGTTCACCACCGAGATCGGCTTCAAGGGCCTGCAGAACGCCGACGAAGTGGGCGCCGCAGCCGTGGACTACTTGCGCGTCGCCGGCCACCTGGTGTTCGGCTATTTCTGGGCCCGCATGGCCCAGGTGGCCCTGCGCGAGATCTCGGCCGGCAACACCGACCCGTTCTACACCGCCAAGCTGCAGACCGCGCGCTTCTACTTCGCCAAGCTGTTCCCCGAGACCGCGACGCTCATGCGCACCGCGCGCTCGGGTTCGAAAGTCTTGATGGACACCGACGCGGCATTGGCCTGAGCCCTCGCGCCCCGACCATCACCAGGAGACTTCCATGATCAAGACCGTTGTGAGCACCCTCGCCCTGTCGCTGGCCTCGATCTCTGCCTTTGGGCAGATGTCCCCCGTGGGTCTGTGGAAGACGATCGACGACGACACAAAAAAAGAGAAGTCCCTGGTGCGCATCAAGGAGACCAACGGGGTCTTCAGCGGCACCATCGAGAAATTTCTCGATCCAGCCACCAAGCCCGATTCGATCTGTGACAAATGCACCGACGACCGCAAGGACAAACCCGTGCTGGGCATGACCATCCTGCGTGGTCTCAAGGTCAGCGACAGCGACGCCACGGTGTTCGAGGGCGGCACCATCGTCGACCCGAACAACGGCAAGCTCTACCGCACGAGGCTCAAGCCGGTGGAAGACGGCAAGAAGCTGGAAATGCGCGGCTACATCGGCCCGTTCTACCGAACCCAGGTCTGGATACGCGTCGAGTGACCGCGTGCCTTTCCCCATTCATGGAAAACCAATGAACCGATTTCAAGTGAAGAAAGTCGCCGTGCTCGGCGCGGGCGTGATGGGCGCGCAGATCGCTGCGCACCTCGTCAACGTCAAGGTGCCGGTGGTGCTGTTCGACCTGCCTGCGAAGGAAGGTCCGAAGAACGGCATCGTCACCCGCGCCATCGAAAACCTCAAGAAGCTCAAGCCCTCGCCGCTGGGCGTGGTGTCCGATGCCGACCTGATCGGCCAGGCCAACTACGAAGAGCACATGGAGCAGTTGAAGGACTGCGACCTGATCATCGAGGCCATTGCCGAGCGCATGGACTGGAAGCTCGACCTCTACACCAAGATCGCGCCCTTCATCGCACCGCACGCCATCGTCGCGTCCAACACCTCGGGCCTGTCGATCAACAAGCTATCGGAAGTTTTGCCCGAGGCCAACAAGCCGCGCTTCTGCGGCATCCACTTCTTCAACCCGCCGCGTTACATGACGCTGGTGGAGCTGATCGCCACGCCGACCACGCAGCCGCAGATCCTCAACGATCTGGAGACCTTCGTCACCAGCGGCCTGGGCAAGGGTGTCGTGCGCGCCAAGGACACGCCCAACTTCATCGCCAACCGCATCGGCATCGCCGGCATGCTGGCCACGATGAAAGAGGTGGAGAACTTCGGCCTCACGTTCGACGTGGTCGACGACCTCACCGGCAAGCGCCTGGGCCGTGCGAGCAGCGG
>JANPKR010000088.1:0-1663 GCA_031426175.1 Hydrogenophaga sp.
GCGCGTGCGCGTCTCATGCCGGAGCCTTCCCCCTTGTGGGAACGCGAGCCCCCTGTGCGTGTGCGCCAGTCCATCCCCACGAGCTGGCTGGAACTGGTGATTGCCGAGGGACGCAACCGCCAGGTGCGCCGCATGACCGCCGCTGTGGGCCACCCCACGCTGCGGCTCATTCGTGCAGCCATTGGCCCACACACGCTGCAAGACCTCGCGCCCGGCGCGTTGCGCGGCTGACTTCGACGCACCGGCCCATGTCCAACAAGATCCTGCTCACCGGCTTTGACGCCTTCGGCGGCGCAACGCTCAACCCCAGCTGGCTCGCCGTGAAGGCACTGCACGGTCGGCAGATCCTCGGCCACACCGTGGTGTCCGCGCAGTTGCCCACCGTGTTCGGTGCCTCGCTGCATGAGCTGAACGCACTGCTGAACAAACACCAACCCGCGCTCGTGGTGTGCGTGGGCCAGGCCGGCGGGCGCAGTGCGCTGTCGCTGGAGCGCGTGGCCATCAACGTGAACGACGCACCCATCGCCGACAACGCAGGCGGTCAGCCGGTGGACACGCCGGTGAAGCAAGGCGCGCCCGCCGCCTATTTCACGGGTCTGCCCATCAAGGCCATGCTGGCCGAGCTGCAGGCCCAAGGTGTTGCCGCCGAGGTGTCCCAGACGGCCGGCACCTTCGTCTGCAACCACGTGTTTTACGGGCTCATGCACGCCCTGGCCACGCGGCGCGAACTCAAGCACACGCGTGGTGGATTTGTTCACGTGCCCTGGTTGCCCGAGCAGGGAACACCCCACATGCCGCTGGACGAGATCGTGCGCGGTCTGCGACTGGCCTTGCGCTGCGCCCTGAAGGTGGACAAAGATGCCGCGCTGGGCGCGGGCACCACGAACTGATCAGGCCTGCCAGACCCCGAAGCCGGCCGAGCGCAAGTCGATCCCGACCTCGATCTCCTTGTCCACCGCGTCGGCGTACTTCATCGGGTTGAAGCCCTCGTACAAGTCGGGCAGCAGACGCAGGCCGTACTTCATCACATACGCGTTCGACTGAATCCCCGCCTTGTGCTTGTCAAAACGCACGTCCGGGTCCAGCCCGGTCATGCCCACGTACACACAAGGCTTGCCTTCGACATAGCCCGGGTTGTTCTTGCGGAAGCGGGGTTCGAGCAGCACGTCTTTGTGCAGCTCGATGACGTAGACGTGGTGGTGGGGGCGGCGGGCCATGGTGAAAGGGAGTTTGCCTTGCAGCACAGCTGGCGTCTGACAACATCCAACTCAAGTGTGGATAGCGGAACCGCCTCCAAAAAAGCTAGCCCGCGGTTTCAATGAAACAGGACAGCCAACCACGCGAGCACCGTGGCCAGCCAACTCACCCGGGCGGCGGTCTGCGCGCTGTTCGCGTCGATCGGCCACAGCTCCACGCGCCGCCACGCCCAGACGTTGTGTGCCACCACCAAGGCCAAGCCTGCCAGCGCCACTCCCAGAGAACGGGTGAGCAACGCAATGCAACCTGCTGCCATTAGCAACACGAACCCCACGACCCAGCTACCGCTGGACGTGCTGGCGACCACATGCGAGAGCCCACCGCAGGCCGCGCACCGGGCGGGGCTTTCCCGGCTTGACCATCGAGCCGCCAGGTTGGACACAGAGGCTTGGCGGCAAGGCGGGCA
>JANPKR010000089.1:0-9449 GCA_031426175.1 Hydrogenophaga sp.
GAGGCTCGGACCATCCATGCAACGACGCTCATCCACATCCCGTGCGATGAGCTTTTTTTCGCCCGCCGATGTGGTTCATCCATCCTTACCGGAGCGAACCATGAATGCACGTCTGAACAACCCCACCTTCACCGATTGCGCAATTGCCGACATTGGCCTGGCCGAATGGGGCCGCAAAGAGGTCAAGATCGCCGAGACCGAAATGCCCGGCCTGATGGCCATCCGCGAAGAGTTTGCCCAAGCGCAGCCGCTCAAGGGCGCGCGCATCACCGGCAGCATCCACATGACGATCCAGACCGCCGTGCTGGTCGAGACACTGCAGGCACTCGGTGCCAGCGTGCGCTGGGCGTCGTGCAACATCTTCTCCACGCAAGACCACGCCGCCGCTGCGCTGGTGGCCAACGGCACGCCGGTGTTCGCGCACAAGGGCGAGACGCTGGACGAGTACTGGGACTTCACCCACCGCATCTTTGAGTTCGGCGCCGCCGGCACCGAAGGCGAAGGCCCCAACATGATCCTGGACGATGGCGGCGACGCCACCTTGCTCATGCACCTGGGCCAGCGCGCCGAGAAGGACGCATCCGTCCTGAACAATCCCCAGAGCGAAGAAGAGATCTGCCTGTTCAACGCCATCAAGGCCAAGCTGGCCGTGGACAAGACCTGGTACACCCGCAAGGCGGCGCAGATCATCGGCGTGACCGAAGAGACCACCACCGGCGTGCTGCGCCTCAACGAGATGTCGGCCAAGGGAGCGCTGCAGTTCCGCGCGATCAACGTCAACGACAGCGTGACCAAGAGCAAGTTCGACAACCTGTACGGCTGCCGCGAGTCGCTGGTCGACTCCATCAAGCGTGCCACCGACGTGATGATCGCCGGCAAGGTCTGCGTGGTCGCTGGCTACGGTGACGTGGGCAAGGGCTCGGCCCAGGCCCTGCGCGCGCTCAGCGCCCAGGTGTGGGTCACCGAGATCGACCCCATCAACGCCCTGCAGGCCGCGATGGAAGGCTTCAAGGTCGTGACCATGGAATACGCCGCCGACAAGTGCGACATCTTCGTGTCCGCCACCGGCAACAAGAACGTGATCCGCTACGAGCACATGGCCGCCATGAAAGACGAAGCCATCGTCTGCAACATCGGTCACTTCGACAACGAGATCGACGTCGCGTCGCTCGAAAAGTGTGTGTGGGACGAGATCAAGCCCCAGGTCGACCACATCACCTTCCCCGATGGCAAGAAGATCACCCTGCTGGCCAAGGGCCGTCTGGTGAACCTGGGTTGCGCCACCGGCCACCCCAGCTTCGTGATGTCGTCGAGCTTTGCCAACCAGACCATCGCGCAGATCGAGCTGTTCACCAAGCAAGACCAGTACGAAGCCGGCAAGGTCTATGTGCTGCCCAAGCATCTGGACGAAAAAGTGGCGCGTTTGCACCTGAAGAAAGTGGGCGCCATGCTGACCGAACTCAGCGACGAGCAGGCGGCTTACATCGGTGTGAGCAAGGCCGGCCCTTACAAAGCCGACACGTACCGCTACTGATCCGCATGCGGGCAGACCAACTGCTCGTCGAGCGCGGACTGGCGGCGTCCAAGTCGCAAGCGCAGCGCCTGATTGCATCGGGCGTGCGCTGGCGGCTGCTGCCGGGCGACTGGACCACCGTCTCGAAGAATGGCCAGGAGCTGCGCGAGACGGTGGAGCTGCAGGCGGTGGACAACGCCGAGACGCGCTTCGTTTCTCGCGGTGGCCTCAAGCTCGAAGGTGCGTTGCAACGCGTGGCGCTCGACGCTCGAGGCCTGCGATGCCTTGATGTGGGTCAGAGCAGCGGTGGTTTCACCGACTGCCTGCTCCAGCGCGGGGCGAAGCAGGTGGTGGGCGTGGATGTGGGCCAAGGCCAGTTGCACCCGCGCCTGCGCGATGACGCTCGGGTGGTCTGTATCGAACGCTGCAATGCGCGCGATCTCACCGCCGATGCGTTGATCGATGGTGGTGGTGCTGCAGCCGCAGCGCCGTTCGACCTCATCGTGGGGGACCTGTCGTTCATCTCGCAGACCTTGGTGTGGCCTGCGCTCATGCCCCTGCTCAAGGCCGGTGGACATGTGCTCATGCTGGTCAAGCCGCAGTTCGAACTGCAGCCCGAGCACATCGGCAAGGGCGGGCTGGTCAAGAGCGAGACGAGCTACGCACTGGTGCGCGAGCGCATCGAGCAGGTGGTGAAAGACAGTGGCCTGGCGCTGCTCGACTATTTCGAAAGCCAGATCACCGGTGGTGACGGCAACCGCGAATTTCTGGTGTTCGCCCGCCTGCCGGCCTGAAGCCGGTGGCGGCGTTGAACCCACATACTTCTGGAGAACCCCATGGGCCTGCCCGTGAGCTTTGAATTTTTCCCGCCCAAGACGCCCGAAGGCGTGGAGAAGCTGCGCGCGGTGCGCCAGCAGCTCTACCCGCTGAAACCCGAGTTCTGCTCGGTCACCTACGGCGCCGGTGGTTCCACACAGGAAGGCACCTTCAACACCGTGCGAGACATCCTCGCCGAATCGGTGCCGGCGGCCGCGCACTTCTCTTGCATCGGCGCCACCAAGGCCTCGGTCCGCGAGCAGCTCGCCACGCTCAAGGCCATGGGCGTGAAGCGCCTGGTGGCGCTGCGCGGTGACTTGCCCAGCGGCTACGGCGCAGGTGGCGAGTTCCATTACGCGAGCGACCTGGTGACCTTCATCCGCACGGAGACCGGTGACGACTTCCACATCGAGGTGGCGGCTTACCCGGAGGTGCACCCGCAAGCCAAGTCGCCCGATTCTGATTTGCAGGCGTACGTGACCAAGGTGCGTGCGGGTGCGCACTCGGCCATCACCCAGTACTTCTACAACAGCGACGCCTACTTCCGTTTTGTGGACGACGCCTACAAGCTCGGCGTCGACGTGCCGGTGGTGCCCGGCATCATGCCCATCACCAGTTCCACGCAGCTCATGCGCTTTTCGGACGCGAGTGGCGCCGAGATCCCGCGCTGGATTCGCCTGCGCTTGCAGGCCTTCGGTGACGACACAGCGTCGATCAAGTCCTTCGGCCTGGACGTGGTGACCGACCTGTGCGACCAGCTGCGCAACGGCGGTGTGCCGGCGCTGCACTTCTACACCATGAACCAGAGCGCGGCCACGCTGGAAATCGCGAATCGCCTGCAGCTGTCATGAGCTTCAAGTCCGCGTTCACGCTCGCGTTGGCCACGGTGCTTTGGCTGGGTGGATGTGCGACGCAGGCGCCCCCGACGCTGCCCATGCCGGACGCAGAGGAACCCGCTGCGGTGATGGATGCCCGAGAGATCGAACGAGGCCGCGCTTCGTGGTACGGCGAGGCCTTTCATGGGCGACGCACCGCCAGCGGCGAGGTCTTCAACATGAACGAACTCACCGCCGCCCACAAGACGCTGCCGTTCGGCACGCGCGTGCGGGTGCGCAACCTGGCCACGGGTCGAGAGGTGGTGGTGCGCATCAACGACCGCGGCCCCCACGTCGGAGGACGCATCATCGATCTGAGCCGCGCAGCAGCGGCGTCGATTGGTCTTGTGTCGGCGGGCGTGGCGCGTGTCGTGTTGCTCGCGCCCTGAACAGTCCTCAGCGTTCGTCGAAGCTGATCACCAGCGCCTCGCTGGTGGGGCGCGCCTGACAGCTCAGCACGAAGCCCTTGTCTGTTTCCCAGGGCTCCAGCGTGTAGTTTTTCTCCATCGCCACCGAGCCTTGCATCACCTTGGCGCGGCAGGTGCAACAAACGCCACCGCGGCACGACCAAGGCAGGTCAAGGCCTGCGTTCAATGCCACGTCGAGCACACGTTCGTCGCGGTTCATGCGCAACCCGTGCGACTTGCCGTCCAGCAGCACGGTGAGCGAGACTTCACCGTCGGTGTGCACCGCTGCGTCGGTGTGGCCCAGCACCACCGCCTTGCGCGCTTCGGCCGGCAAAGCCTCCAGCGTGGGCGAGGTGAAGCGCTCGGTGTGCACTCGGTCGGGTCGCACACCGGCATCGAGCAAGGCCTTCTCGGTCGCGTCGATCATGGCCTCGGGCCCGCATATGAAAACCTCGTCCATGCTGGCCACCGGGAGCAGCGTGGCGATGAGCGCGCGCACCTTGTCACCGTCGATGCGGCCTTCCAGCAGCGGCACCTCTTGCGCCTGGCGCGAGAGGATGTGGATCAGCGTGAGTCGGCCGGCGTACTTGTCTTTCAAGTCTTGCAGCGCTTCGTTGAACATCACGCTGTCCATGCGGCGGTTGCCATAGACCAGGGTGAACTTGGCCTGTGACGATTCCTCCAGCGTGCTGGCCATCAGCGAGAGAATGGGCGTGATGCCCGAACCAGCTGCGAAGCCCACGCGATGCAGCGCGCGCGGCTTGTGCACGGTGAAGCGGCCGTCGGGCGGCATCACCTTCAGCGTGTCGCCTGCCTTGAGTGCGCTGGCCGCCCAGTTGGAAAACACGCCACCGTCCACCGGGCGGATGCCCAGCGTGAGTTCGCCCTGTTGCGTGAGCAGGCTGCGCGGGCTGCTGATGGAGTAACTGCGGCGAACGTCCTGCCCACCGATGGTGGCGCGCACGGTCAGGAACTGGCCCGGCTCAAACGCAAACGTGGAACGTTGTTCGGGCGGGATGGCCAGTGTGATGGCCACCGCGCCCGCAGCCTCGGGGTTGATGCGTGCGATGGGCAGCTCGTGGAAGCGGGGTGCGGTGCTCATGGCATCAATAAGGTTTGAAGTAGTCGAAGGGTTCCAGACAACTCAGGCAGCGGTACATGGCTTTGCACGCGGTGGAGCCGAAAGGCGATGTCTCGGTGGTGTGGGTCGAGCCGCATTGGGGGCAGGGCACTGCTTCGCGCTGCAGCGCCTGGCGCGAGAACTTCAAGACGTTGGTGCCTGCGTGGGCGCTGCTGCCGCACTGCGGCGGCGCGATGCCGTAGGCGCGCAGCTTCTCGCGCGCCACATCGCTCATCCAATCGGTCGTCCAGGCCGGGGCGAGCAGTGTGACCACGCGGGCGCTGAGGCCCGCGTTGGTCAGGGCGGCGCGCACATCGTCCTCGATCTGCCCCATGGCCGGGCAGCCGCTGTAGGTGGGCGTGATCACCACCTCGGGCGTGCCGTCGGCTCCGGTGCGCACGCCGCGCAGGATCCCGAGTTCGCTCAGGCTGACCACCGGGATTTCGGGGTCGCTCAGGTCGGCGAGCGCGGCCCAGATGGCTGTGTGGTCGTGCTCCATGGCGGTTTGCATGGCTTGGCTCACCACACCGCTTGCGGGTGCGCACGCGCAAGGCTCTGCATCTCGGCCAGCAGAAAACCCATGTGTTCCGAATGCACGCCCAGCTTGCCTTGTGGCACGTAGCCCTGGACAGCAGGGCGCCTGAGCGTGGCCTCTTGCACGGTGTCGTCCACCAGCGCATCCCAATCGGCCTTGAGGCTGGCGAGATCGGCGCCCGTGCTGCCCTGCACCGCTTGCGTTTCGGCCTCACTGCCGATCCAGAATTCCTGGCAATACGGCAGCAGGTGGTTGAGTGCGGCTTGCGCGCGCGCGTGCGATTCGTCGGTGCCGTCACCGAAGCGCACCAGCCAGTCGCTGGCGTGGCGCAGGTGGTAACGCACTTCCTTCAGCGACTTGGCCGCGATGGCTGCGAGGTGTGCGTCGGCCGAGGTCTGCAGCCGGTCCCACACCAGCACCATGAGCGCGCTGTAGAGGAAGTTGCGGCTGATGGTGGTGGCGTAGTCGCGATCGCCCGAGGCGGTGCTGGCCAGCGCGCCGCTGTGCGGCAGCTCCAGCAAGGTGAGGTTGCGGAACTCGTGCGTATCGCGGAAGTAAGCCAGGGTGTCTTCGGTCACGCGGCCATCGGTGCGCGCGCCTTGCAGGTGTTTGAATCGTTGCGTCAGGTCGGCGTCATCGTTGATGAGCGCGGCGGCATGCTGGTACAGCATGCGCGCCTGGCCCAGCAAATCAAGGCTGTTGTTGGCCAGGGCCAGGTCTTCTTCGAGCACGGGCCCATGGCCGCACCATTCGGCGTTGCGCTGGCCGAGTACCAGCGCGTTGTCGGCCAGGTGCAGCAAATAGTCCACAGGCGCGTGGGTCGATGCCGAGACCATCACATGTGCCCCACTTTGTCGGGGATGTCGTAGAAGGTCGGGTGGCGGTACACCTTGTCGGCCGCCGGGTCGAAGAAGCTGTCCTTGCTGTCGGGCTCGCTGGCCGCGATGCTGTTGGACGGCACGACCCAGATACTCACGCCTTCCTGGCGGCGGGTGTACACGTCGCGCGCCATCTGCAGCGCGTGGGCCGCGTCGCTGGCGTGCAGGCTGCCGCAGTGCTTGTGCTCCAGGCCCTGCTTGCTGCGCACGAAGACTTCCCACAGGGGCCATTCCTTGAGCGACTTTGCTCCCTCTCCCTCTGGGAGAGGGTTGGGGTGAGGGCTCGTGTTCATGCTGCCTCCTTCAGGGCGCGTGCCCGTTGTTTCGCCGCATGGGCCATGGCCGCCTCGCGCACCCAGGCGCCGTCGTTCCAGGCCTTTACCCGGGTGGCCAGGCGTTCCTTGTTGCAGGGCCCGTCTCCGTTGACCACGGCCCAGAACTCGTCCCAGTCGATCTGCCCGTGGTCGTGGTGACCTCGCGCCTCGTTCCATTTGAGCTCGGGGTCGGGCAAGGTCACGCCCAGCACCTCGGCCTGTGGCACCGTGGCGTCCACGAACTTCTGGCGCAAGTCGTCGTTGCTGATGCGCTTGATGCCCCAACGCATGCCCTGCACGCTGTTGGGGCTGTCGGCGTCGGGCGGGCCGAACATCGCCAGGCACTTCCACCACCAGCGGTTCACCGCGTCCTGCACCATGGCTTTTTGCTCGGCCGTGCCCTGCATCATGGTCATCAGCGACTCGAAGCCCTGGCGCTGGTGGAAGCTCTCTTCCTTGCAGACACGGATCATGGCGCGCGCATACGGTCCGAAGCTGCAGCGGCACAGAGGAATCTGGTTCATGATCGCCGCGCCGTCCACCAGCCATCCCACCACGCCCACATCGGCCCAGGTCAGGGTGGGGTAGTTGAAGATCGAGCTGTACTTGGCCCTGCCTGAGTGCAGCGCATCGAACATCTGGTCGCGGCTGGTGCCCAGCGTTTCGGCCGCGCTGTAGAGGTACAGGCCGTGGCCACCCTCGTCCTGCACTTTGGCCACCAGGATCGCCTTGCGCTTGAGGCTGGGCGCCCGGCTGATCCAGTTGCCTTCGGGCAGCATGCCCACGATCTCGCTGTGTGCGTGCTGGCTGATCTGGCGCACCAAGGTCTTGCGGTAGGCGTCGGGCATCCAGTCGCGCGGTTCGATCTTGCCGTCGGTGTCGATCACGGCGTCAAAGTGCGCCTGCAACGCGGTGTCGTGTGGCACCGATTTGAGCGGGCTGCCGGCCTTGGTGTCGGCGTCGGGAACGTTGAACGACTGGGTGTACATGCGCGTCTCCTGCGCCGCTGACCGGGCGCGTGAATCGCAGTATAGCCAGTTAACCGACCGATCGGTCGGCGAATGTTGAGTCTACATCCGCTTACGCCGGCATGATCGACCGCATTTAAAGTGCGCGTCATGCACAAACGCCCCTTCCCACCAAGCTGGTCCTGGTCAACCCATCTCCGCTTGTCGTCCGCTCTGGGTCTGGCGCTGTGGCTATCAGCCTGTGGCGGTGGAGGCGATGACGGCACCGCTGCCGCTCCGCCTGCCACCGTCGGCCCGACGCCCGTCAGCGCCACGGGGGCGGCGCCGTCCACCGGTGGTGCCACGGCACTGATCACACTGGACGCGACCACCTCTTGCGGCCTGGCGAGCTTTCGAGCCGAGCTCCTGCAACAGATCAACGCGGCGCGCGCCCAGCCACGCACCTGCGGCACCAACACCCTGCCCGCCGCAGGTGCATTGGTCTGGAATGATCGCCTGTTCTCGGGCGCCGCGCGCCATTCGCGCGACATGGCGGTCAACAACTACTTCTCACACACCAGCCTGGATGGACGCTCTTTTTCGCGTCGCATCACCGACGAAGGGTACGCATGGTCGTTCGCGGGGGAAAACATCGCGGCCGGCCAGTCGAGTGTGGCGGGCGTGATGTCGGGGTGGCTGGCCAGCCCGGGCCATTGCGCGAACATCATGCGCGCCGATTTCCGCGACGTGGCGGTGAGCTGTGTTTCTCAGGCGGGGAGCAACTACGGCCGTTACTGGACCATGTCGCTGGCCCGGCCACTCTGAGCGCCTACGCTCAGCCGCCCGAATCAAGCGCCTGAGACTTGCCCCGGCCCCGGCCCAGGTGGGTCAGCAGCTGAGGCAATGCCACCTGCAGCACGGCCTTGAGCGTGTGCGGTGGGTTGATCACGAACATACCGCTGGCGGTCAGCCCCGGTCGGTCTTCAGGGCCGTGCGTCGGGTCCTGGCCGATGGCCAAAGTGGCGTTGAGCCAGGGCTTCTGCGCCTGGTTGGCCAAAGTCTTGAGGCGCCGCGGCAGATCGTGTGCCTCCGGCCTGGGAATCACCGGGTACCAGACCAGGTAGGTGCCGGTCGGGAAGCGTTTGATTGCCTCTTGTATGCAGGCGCTTACTTTGCTGTAGTCGCTCTTGATCTCGTAGCTCGGATCGATCAAGACCACAGCTCGCTTGGAACCGGTGGCCGATGGCGGCGGCGGCAGCAGAGGGCGCAGTCCTTCAAATCCATCTTCTCGCGCCACCGCGATCTGGCGGCCGGCGTCAAGCTGCGCGATGTTGGCAGCGAGTGTCTTGCTGTCGGTGGGGTGCAGCTCAAACAGCTTGAGCCGGTCGCGCGACTCGGTCCGCATGAGCTGCTGCATCACGAATGGCGAGCCGGGGTAGACGCGCAATGCGCCCGACGGATTGAAGCCCGCAATGATGTCGAGGTAGTCGTCGATCGCAGGTGACACGTCTTTCACCGGCGGTTGGTCGGCGGCACGCAGAGCAGCCATCAGCTTGACCACGCCGTCTTTGGCCTCACCCCCGGTTTCCGTATAGTCGCCATCAAGGCGGTAGAGCCCAGCTCCGGCGTGGGTGTCGACCAGCGTGATGCCGGCCTCTTTCTGCATCAGGTGACGCAGCGTGGCGATGAGGGTGGTGTGCTTGAGCACATCGGCGTGGTTGCCGGCGTGGAAGGCGTGTCGGTAGCTGAACATCCCGCGATGGTAGCCGTTTGGCCACATCCCCAGACCCTTGGGCACGATGCATTTGCCATGCAAGCCGGTAATTTCGTACAATCGAAGGCTTCGCAGCGAACTGCTGGCTCCGCGGCGAAGCATTCAAACCCACCTAAGAGCGTTCCGTCAGAGAACGACCGACCGTGGAAAAGAGCCGCCAAACCAACTCTCCAAGAGAAAACTCATGACCAAAACGTTCAGCGCAAAACCCGCTGACGTGACGCACGAGTGGTTTGTGATTGACGCGACCGACAAGGTCCTCGGACGAGT
>JANPKR010000090.1:0-20755 GCA_031426175.1 Hydrogenophaga sp.
CCCAGCACCCAAGCGCAGGGCCATGGCAAGGCAGCTTGGTGCAGCAGATCGCCCTGATGCGAACTGGTCACCAGCAAGGGCACGTCCAGGGCAGACAGATCGGCGACCGACAGACCTTCGACGAGGCGCAGGGCAAAGTGCGCGCCCATGCCGGCGCGCAGCACCTTCGGTGACCAGAGCGCGGCCGTGCCCTTGAGGGCGAGCACCTGACCAAAGCCGAAGGCCGCCGCGCTGCGCAGGATCGAACCCACATTGCCGGCGTCCTGCAGACAATCCAGCACCACGGCGGCCTGTCCGGCGTCCAGCCCGATCGCCTTGGGCAGGTCCCACACGAAGCCCATGCCGGCGGGCGACTCGAGCCCACTGATGGAGGCCATGAGCGCACGCGGCACCGTCACGTTGTGATCGGACGCATCGCGCAGATCGTGCGGCGCCTGGACCCAGAAGTCGTCGGTGAACACGGCCATGGCCGGCCGGTAACCGCGCGCCAGCAGAGCGCGGCAAAGATGGTCGCCTTCCAGCCAGACCTGTCCCTGCTTGCGGTAGGCGGTGTTGTCCTGCGCCAGCACGCGCAGGCGTTTGAGCAGCGGGTTCTCGCGCGAGGTGATGACGGTGGGTTCGCTCATGCGCGCACCGATTTACCGTTCCGCACCTGTGCAAGCGCGCGCGCCACCGGCGCGAAGGAGCGCCGGTGCGCAGGCAAGGCGCCATGCGCATGCAGCGCACGCAGATGGTCTGCCGTGCCGTAGCCTTTGTGCCGGTCGAAACCGTACTCAGGATGCTGCAGGTGCAGTTCGCACAGCATGCGGTCGCGCGTGACCTTGGCGAGGATGGAGGCCGCAGAAATGCTGGGCACCAGTGCGTCACCCGAGACAATGGCTTCGGCCAGCACGTCCAGCGCCGGCAGGCGGTTGCCGTCCACCAGCACCTTGGTTGGCTTCAGGCGCAGGCCCAGCACCGCACGGCGCATGGCCAGCATCGTGGCTTGCAGGATGTTGAGTTGGTCGATTTCCTCCACAGAGGCCTGCGCGACGCTGCAGCAAAGCGCCTTGGCGCGGATCTCGTCGTACAGGCGCTCGCGGCGCAACGCGGTGAGCTGCTTCGAATCGGCAAGGCCCTTGATGGGAAAGCGATCGTCCAGGATCACGGCCGCTGCCACCACCGGGCCAGCCAGTGGTCCGCGCCCGGCTTCATCCACGCCGGCCACCAGCCCGGGCACGTCCCAGGCGAGTTGGGCCTGCTCAGCCTTCAAGAACTTTTTCGATCGCATCGGTAGCCAGTTGGGCGGTGTCGCGCCGCAAGGTGTGGTGCAGCGCCGAAAAGCGCTGCTGCAAGGCCCCGATTCTCTCAGGCGCGTCAAGCCAGTCCAGCACTGCTTGCGCCAACGCCTGTGGCGACGCGGCTTCCTGCAGGAACTCGGGCACCACGAATTCTCCGCACAGGATGTTGGGCAGGCCCACCCAGGGCTGCAATTGCTTGCGCCGCATGATCTGCCAAGACAACCAGTTCATGTTGTAGGCGATAACCATGGGCCGCTTGAACAGCGCGGCTTCCAACGTTGCGGTGCCGCTGGCGATCAAGGTCACGTCGCAGGCGGCCAGCGCGGTGTGCGACTGGCCTGCGATGACCTGCAGCTCGGCACCCAGGCCTGCGCTGCGAGCGGCGGCCTCGATGCGCACACGCAGCGCCGGCACGGCCGGCACCACGAAACGGATGTCGGGACGCGCACTGCGCAAACGGACAGCAGCTTCAAAGAACACCTGGGCGAGGTATTGCACTTCAGAGGAACGGCTACCCGGCAGAATCGCAACCACGGTGTCCTCTTCGCGCAGACCCAATGCGAGCCGGGCGGCGGTGCGATCGACCGCCAGCGGAATCACATTGGCCAGCGGGTGGCCAACGTAGGTGGCGGGTATCTCGTGCCGGGCAAGCAGTTCAGGCTCGAACGGAAAGATGCACAGCACATGGTCGGCGCTGCGCCGGATTTTTTCCACACGATCCGCGCGCCAGGCCCAGATGGAGGGACACACGAAATGAACCGTCCGCACACCGCCTGCCTTCAGGTTGGCTTCCAGATCCAGGTTGAAATCGGGCGCGTCGACGCCGATGAACACATCGGGTCGATCGGCGGACAACAGGCGCTGTTGCACCTGCGCGCGGATACCGACGATCTCTCGATAGTGGCGCAGCACCTCGACGTAACCGCGCACCGCCAGCTTCTCGCTGGGCCACCACGCCTTGAAGCCTTGTGCGGCCATCTGTGGGCCGCCGATACCGAACGACTGCAGATCGGGCCACCGCTGACGCACGCCACCCAGCAGCAGACCCGCCAGCAGATCGCCCGACGTTTCGCCCGCCACCAAGGCGAAACGTTTTGAATCGTTCATGTCGGGATCAACGAACGATGCCGCGCTGGGGCGACACCTGCCCGAGGAAGTCCAGCATCATGGCCACGTCGGGAGCAGCTTCGGGCGTCTTTTCGGTCAGCGCCCGGATGCGCTCCACCGACTGCTCCAGCTTCAGGTCTTCGCGGTACAGCGCTTTGTGCATGGCCTTCACAGCCGCAATGCGCTCCGGCGAAAAGCCGCGGCGGCGCAGCCCTTCAAAGTTCATGGAACGCGCCTGGGCTGGCTGGCCCTGGCACATCACGAACGGCGGCAGATCGGCAAAGAGCAGCGAACACATGGCGCTCATGGCGTGAGCGCCGACACGCACGAACTGGTGCACCACGGTGAAGCCTCCCAGGATCACCCAGTCGTCCACCACAACATGCCCCGCCAGCTGCGAGTTGTTGGCAAAGATGGTGTGGTTGCCCACCACGCAGTCGTGCGCCAGGTGCACGTAGGCCATGATCCAGTTGTCGTTGCCAACCTGGGTCACGGCGCGGTCACCGGGCGAGCCGATGTTGAAGGTGCAGAACTCGCGCACGGTGTTGCGGTCGCCAATGACGAGTTCACACGGTTCGCCCGCGTACTTCTTGTCCTGCGGCACGGCGCCCAGCGAGTTGAACTGAAAGATGCGGTTGTCGCGACCGATGGTGGTGTGGCCTTCGATCACGCAGTGCGCGCCGATGGTGGTGCCCGCACCGACCTTCACATTCGGGCCAATCACGGTGTAAGGGCCAACGGCCACGGAGCTGTCCAGCTCGGCGGCTGGGTCCACCAGCGCGGTGGGGTGAATCAAAGACACAGGGCGCCCTCCACGAGCATCAGGCGATGGTGCGCATGGTGCACATCAGCTCGGCTTCACACGCCACCTGCTCACCAACTCGGGTGATGCCCTTGAACTTGAATATGCCGGCCTTCATGCGGTCCAGCGTCACGTCCATCACGAGCTGATCACCTGGCTCCACAGGACGCTTGAAACGAGCGCCATCGATGCCGGCGAAGTAATAGACCGTCTTGTCGTCGGGCGTCACGCCCAGCGTGTCGAACGCCAGGAGAGCGGCAACCTGCGCCATGGCCTCCAACATGAGCACGCCCGGCATCACGGGGCGGTGCGGGAAATGACCCACGAAAAAAGGCTCGTTGATGGTCACGTTCTTCAGCGCCTTGATGCGCTTGCCCTTTTCAAGCTCCAACACCCGGTCTACCAGCAGAAACGGGTAGCGGTGGGGCAACTGCTTGAGGATCTGGTGAATGTCCATCATGAATTTGTCTTGTTCTGGAGGGCTTGTTCGATCGCGTGTTCGACGGACTTGAGCCGTTCACGAATGCGGTTGAGCTGCTTGAGGGAAGCGGCATTTTTTTCCCAAGCCGCATTGTCGTCGATGGGAAACATGCCGGTGTAGTGCCCGGGCTTGAGCAGTGAGCGGGTGACCACAGAGGCAGCCGACACGTGCACGCCGTCGGCCAGCCTCAGATGCCCCAACACCACGGCACCGCCACCGATGGTGCAACCCGTGCCGATCGTGGCACTACCCGCTACCCCGACACAGCCTGCCATGGCGGTATGTGCGCCGACATGAACGTTGTGACCGATCTGGATCAGGTTGTCGAGCTTCACGCCGTCTTCGATCACTGTGTCGTCCAGCGCCCCGCGATCGATACAGGTGTTGGCGCCGATTTCAACGTCATTGCCGATCCGCACGGCACCGAGCTGCTCAATCTTGATCCACTCACCCTGATGCGGTGCAAATCCGAATCCGTCTGCGCCAATCACCACACCGGAATGGACAACGCACCGATCACCCAGGGAACAACGCTCGCCCACCGTCACGCGAGGATGCAGCAAGCATTGAGCACCGACGCTCACATGCGCGCCCAGCACACAATGCGCTCCCAAGCGCACGCCGGCACCGATTCGGACACCTGCGCCAACGACGGCAAATGCACCCACGTCCACATCCTGGGCCAGCTCTGCGGTGGGGTGCACCGATGCGGTTGGGTGGATAGCCGCAGGTGACACGGCAGCATGCTCGCGCTTCCACCATTGGGTGAGACGCGCGAAGTACAGATAAGGATCGTCTGTGACGATGCACGCGCCGCGCACGGCGGCCGCATCGCGAAGCGAGGGCGCAACGATCAGGCACGCTGCGCGCGTGGTGGCTATTTGGGGGAGGTAACGCGGGTTGGCGATGAAAGCCAGTCCACCATGCTCGGCCGTGGCCAGCGGGGCCAACCTCTGGATGGTGGTGTCGGGTGCGCCGACAAGCTCGCCACCGAGGGCTTCGACAATGGAGCCCAGTGGCCGCGACACACCCAAACCCTGCGCTTTACTTGGTGCCGTTCAAGCCGCTGAGCACCTTGTCGGTGATGTCGTGCTTGGGGTTGATATACACAGCTTCCTGGATGACGAGATCGAACTTTTCGGCCTCGGCCACCTGGCGGATCACACGGTTTGCACGTTCCAGAACGCTCTGCAGCTCTTCGTTCTTGCGCATGTTCAGATCTTCCTGAAACTCACGCTGCTTGCGCTGGAAATCGCGGTCTTGCTCCACGAGCTGTCGCTGACGGGTGGTGCGTTGACCTTCGGGCAGGGTGGGCGCTTCGCGCTCGAACTTTTCGGACGCAGTTTTCAGTTGCGCCGCAAGCCCCTGCACTTCTTTCTCGCGCCGCGAGAACTCCTGCTCCAACTTGGTCTGGGCTGCCTTCGCCGAGTTGGAGTCGCGCAGGATGCGCTCCAGATTCACAAAACCGATGCGCAGGTCTTGCGCTGCGACACCGAGCGTTGCAAGCCCCAAGGCCACAACAACGAGCGTCTTGCGGTTGAACAGGCTGGATAGTGTCTTCATCAAAAGGAGGTTCCGATCTGAAACTGGAATTTCTGAATTTTATCGCCGGTGAATTTCCGGATGGGATTGGCGATAGCGAATCTGAGTGGTCCTACTGGCGAGATCCAGCTCAAACCCACGCCGACGGACGCGCGAAGGTCCTTGGCGTTGGGCCGAGCGTCGTTATCGCCGAACACGTTGCCGACGTCCACAAAACCGAACATGCGCAGGCTGCGGTCGTTACCGGCCCCAGGGAAAGGGGTAATGAACTCGGCGTTGAGCGCAATACTGCGATTGCCGCCTATGTTGACAGTGTCCGTCGAACCCGAAACAGGCGAACTTGGCCCGAGTGTGCCTTGCTCAAAGCCGCGCACCGAACCCAGGCCACCGCCGAAAAAGTTCTTGAACACCGGGTAGGGGCGGCCGCCCAAGCCCTTGCCAAAGCCCAGCTCGCTGTTCAGGGCCAGTGTGTACTGCTTGCTGAGTGGGAAGTACTGCTGAAACTGGTAGTTCGCCTTCACGTAGCGCGCGTCGCCCGCCACGCCGAGCTCGGTGTTGAAGCGCTGAAGGCGGCCCCGGGTAGGCACCAACGCACTGTCGCGCGTGTCCCGCGACCAACCCACCGTCAGAGGAACGGTGTTGCTGGTCTCGCCAAATTCGCGAGCGTAGTCCCGGTAGGCGTCCGGCAGAAAAATGCCGGATTCAATGGTTGTCTGCTCGATGCCACCGCCAAAGAACACCGTATCTGCCTCGGTGAAAGGCACACCAAAGCGCAGAGAGGCTCCCTTGGTGATCAGGCGGTAATCACCCGTCTGAGTGGTGGCTTGGGTATCGTAAGGGCGCGTGGTCCGGTAGTAAGCATCGATGCTGCGTGAGATGCCATCTGGCGTGAAATAGGGGTCAACCGTGCTGACCACGATCTGACGGTTGAACTTGCTGGTGTTGACGTCGATACCGAGGTAATTGCCCGATCCAAACACGTTCTCCTGGCGGATGCCCGCGATGATGGAGAGTTCCTCGGCCTGCGAATAACCTGCACCCAATGACAGATTGCCTGTGGGCTTTTCAACCACCGAGATGGTGAGATCCACCTGGTCGGGAGAACCCGGTACGGGTTGCGTGTCGATGCCGACTTCTGTGAAGAAGCCCAAACGGTCCACGCGGTCGCGCGAGAGACGGATGCGGTCACTGTCATACCAAGCCGATTCGAGCTGGCGGAATTCACGGCGCACCACCTCGTCGCGCGTGCGGTTGTTGCCTTCCACGTTGATGCGGCGAACATAAACGCGCCGGGCCGGCTGACTGCGCACGATGAACGACACCCGCTTGTTGACGCGATCAATCTCGGGCGTGGCTTCGACTTGGGCAAAGGCGTATCCGAAGGCTCCGAAATAGTCGGTGAATGCCTTTACCGTGCTCGTCACGTCTTCCGAGTTGTACGCCTCACCGGCACGCAAAGTCACCAGCGACTTGAACTCTTCTTCCTTGCCGAGGTATTCACCTTCCAGTGCCACCGACGACACCACGTACCGGTTGCCCTCTGTGATGTTCAACGTGATCGACATGTCCTGCTTGTCGGGCGAAATGGCGACCTGCGTGGAGTCGATGCGAAATTCGAGGTAACCGCGCGTCAGATAGTAGGAGCGCAGTGTTTCGATGTCGGCGTTGAGTTTGGCGCGCGAATAGCGGTCGGACTTGGTGTACCAGCTGAGCCAGCCGCCGGTGTCCAGATCGAACAAGTTGCGCAAGGTGGATTCGGAAAAGGCCTGGTTGCCCACGATCCGGATGTCCTTGATCTTCGCCACATCGCCTTCGACGACACTGAAATTGAGGTTGACCCGGTTGCGCTCGCCCGGCGTGACGGTGGTGACCACCTGCGCTGCGTACATGCTCTTGCTGATGTACTGGCGCTTGAGTTCCTGCTCGGCGCGATCGGCCAGCGCTTTGTCAAAAGGGCGCCCTTCGGTCAGACCAATGTCGCGCAGCGCTTTGGTGAGAACTTCGTTGTCGAATTCCTTGATGCCGGAAAAGCTGACATCGGCCACCGTGGGCCGCTCTTCCACGATCACCACCAGCACATCACCGTTGATCTGCAGACGAATGTCGCTGAACAGGCCAAGTCCGAACAGGGAACGAATGGCGGTTGAGCCCTTGTCGTCGCTGTACTGGTCGCCGATGCGAAAGGGCAGCGAGGCGAACACGGTGCCGGGCTCAACACGCTGCAGGCCTTCGACACGGATGTCGCGCAGGGTGAAAGGGTCAACAGCCCAGGCGGGCAACGCGCTGAGCATGGCGGCCGCGAGCGCTGAGAGGGTCAGGCCGCGCAGACCGTTTTTGTTTTTTGTCATGGGAAAAGTGTTCAGCCAGCCAAGCGGGCCACATCATTGAACAAGGCAACGGACATGAGCGCCATGAGAACCACGACGCCACCGCGCTGCAGGCGCTCCATCCAGACGTCAGAAACGCTGCGACCGGTCAGGCCCTCCCAAAGATAATACATCAGGTGCCCCCCGTCCAAGACCGGCAGCGGCAACAGGTTCAGCACCCCCAGGCTCACACTGATGAGGGCCAGAAACAGGATGTAAGAGGTGACGCCCAGACTGGCCGATTTGCCCGCGTAATCCGCAATCGTGAGTGGCCCGCTGAGATTCTTGATTGAAGCCTCCCCGATGACCATGCGCCCCATCATCTTGAGGGTGAGCCAGGACACTTCCCAGGTGCGTACCACGCCCTTGAGCAGGCCATCCACGGGGCCGTGGCGAACCGTCATCATCTGGGGCGCGCCACCAATGTAGGCGCCCACGCGACCCACCCACACTTCGCCCTGCTTCTCGGGCAAGGGCTTCACTGTCAGGGTGGTTCGCTGACCATTGCGATCAACCGCCCATTGCTGCTCGCGCGCTTCTCCCGCGGGGCTGGCAGAGGCCCGGATGAGCGCACGCAGGTGTTGACCATCCGGCACAGCGGCGCCGTCGACACTGCGCACCGTGTCGCCTGCGAGCAAGCCAGCCGCTGCGGCGGCTCCGCCCGCCATCACTTCACCGACCACCGGTTGGGTCCACGGACCGGTGATACCGATCTTCTGAAACAGCGAAGCGTCGGCTTCGCGCACATCGAGCCCGGCCAGCGGCAACACGATGGAACGTTGCGGGCCCCCTTCCTCATTGCTCACGCGAAGTGTCATGTCTTCGTTGGACAGCGCCGCCTGGGTCAGGCGCCAGCGCAGGTCTTCGAACGATCCCACAACCACCAGGTTTTCCTCGTCGGGCCCGGCCTGGGACACCCATTCACCGCCGCGCAGTCCCGCAACCTCGGCGAGAGAACCGACGGAAGGACTGGCCAGCACGGGCTTGGGCTCTTCGACACCGCTCCAGTTGACAACCGCGTACAGCGCGACCGCCAGCAACAGATTGGCCGCTGGGCCAGCAGCCACGATGGCCGCACGCGAGCGGAGCGGCTGGGTGTTGAACGCCAGATGGCGCTCGGCGGCATCGACTGGCGCTTCCCGCTCGTCAAGCATGCGCACGTAACCACCCAGCGGCAGGGCACACAACACGAACTCGGTTGGGCTGCCCTTCTTGCGCCATGTCAGCAGCGGCTTGCCGAAGCCGACCGAGAAGCGCAACACCTTCACGCCGCAAGCGACCGCCACGCGGTAATGGCCGTATTCGTGCACTGCGATCAGCAGGCCGAGGGCGACGACGAAAGCAACAAGTGTGAGCATGGTGGGCGGGTCGTGAAGGGGTGGATGTCGCTTCAGCGCCTGCGGGCCGTTTGGTTCAGCGGGAGAGCCGCTCGATCTGGGTTTGAGCCAGGCGACGGGCCTGCTGATCAATGGCCAACAAGTCTGACAAGTCGTTGGGCTTGGAGGGTATCAAGGCCTGCAAAGTTGCATCGTTGATGGCATGGATCTGGTCAAAGCGCAGGCGCTGCTCAAGGAACGCCGCCACGGCGACTTCATTGGCCGCATTCAGCACCGCAGTGGTACCGATCGGCCCTTCCAGCGAAGCCCAAGCCAGCTGCAGCCCGGGAAAACGCAAGTCATCGGGTTTCTCAAACGTCAAGGCTCCCAAGGTGCTGAAGTCCAGCGGCGCGGCGCCCGATGCCATGCGTTCGGGCCAGGCCAGCCCGTAGGCGATGGGCACCCGCATGTCGGGCGTACCCAGTTGGGCCACCACCGAGCCGTCGGTGTACTGCACCATGGAGTGAACAACGCTCTGCGGGTGGATCACCACCTCGATCTGCACTGGCGGCAAACCAAAGAGATAACAAGCCTCGATGACTTCCAGCGCCTTGTTCATCATGGTGGCCGAGTCCACCGAGATCTTGCGCCCCATGACCCAGTTCGGGTGCGCGCAGGCTTCATTGGGTGTGACCTGGTCCAGCGTGTGCGGATCGCGTGTGCGAAATGGTCCACCGGACGCGGTCAAAACGATCTTCTCCACCCGGCGCGACCACGAAGCCGGGTCTTCGGGCAGGGACTGGAACACAGCCGAATGCTCGCTGTCGATCGGCAACAGTGTGGCGCCACCCTCGCGCACCGCCTGCATGAACAGAGCGCCGCCCACCACCAGGGCTTCCTTGTTGGCCAACAGGAGCTTTTTGCCGGCAAGCGCCGCTGCCAAGCTGGGCGCCAGGCCGGCGGCTCCCACGATGGCGGCCATGACCGCATCCACTTCGGGATCGGTGCACACGTCGCACAGCGCCCGCTCGCCCGATAGCACCTGCACCTTCAGGCCCAACTCGCGCACGCGTTCGGCCAGTTGCTTCGAGTGCAAAGGACTCACCATCACAGCGTAACGAGGGGAGAACTGCTGGCACTGCGCCAGCATCAGATCAACTTGCGTGGACGCCGTGAGGGCGAAGACGCGGTAACGATCGGGGTGGCGCGCCAGCACATCGAGTGTGCTTTTACCAATGGACCCGGTGGAGCCAAGGATGGTGATGGACTGCATGGAGGTCATGGCATTCAGAGGGTGGTGAGCATCATGGCCAAGGGCAGCACAGGCAGCAAGGCGTCTACTCGGTCGAGCACGCCACCGTGGCCCGGCAGCAAGCCGCTGGAATCCTTGACGCCCGCGCTGCGTTTGACCAAAGATTCGACCAGATCACCCACCACGCTCATGGCTACCAGAGATGCCAGCGACAACACCGCCAGAGGCGGGCCGAGGGCCCAGAGACGCGCATAGAGGGTGTTGGCGCTGGTCATGCCCTGGGCATCTGCCCAGAGCCAGACAGCAGCCATGGCAAACACACCGATGAAACCACTGATGGCGCCTTCCCAAGTCTTGCCCGGGCTGATGCTCGGCGCCAGCTTGCGTCGCCCGAACGCTTTGCCCCCGAAGTACGCAGCGATGTCCGCCATCCAGACCAGCAGCAGCACCGACAACAGAAACCCCAGACCGGTGAGCCGTGCCTGCACCATGGCCACCCAAGCACATCCAATGAGGATCAGGCCGAGCCAGAGCCGCAGGCCTTTGGGCCATGAACCCCAACCCGAGACGCCGCGCGCGAGCATGGACACTGCCAGCAAGACCCACACCACCCCAACGCCGATCCAGACGCTGCGCCAAGATTGATCGAGTCCGCCCAACAGCCAGACGACCACCATGACCAATCCCAGTCCCAGGCCCAGAAGCATCGCCGGGCGAGAGGCTATGCCGTTGAGTCGCGACCACTCCCACCCTGCGGCCACGATCAGCAGCAGGGTGAGCGCGGCAAACGGTTCGATGGCGGAATAAAACAGCGCAGGCAACAAGACCGCCAGCAGCAGCAAGGCGGTGATGACACGCTGTCTAAGCATGTCGATCGCCGCCCACGGCCAGCAGAGGTTCGGCTTGGCTCACCTGCTCTGCCGTCTGCCCGAAGCGGCGTTCGCGGCTGGTGTACTCCTGCAACGCACGGTCGAGTTCGGCAGGGCCAAAATCCGGCCAAAGGCATTCGGTGAAAACCAGTTCGGTGTAGGCGCTCTGCCACAGCAGGAAATTGCTGATGCGCAGCTCGCCGCCAGTCCGGATCAGCAGGTCAGGATCGGGCACGTGCGCCAGCGCCATCTGACCATTGAGACTTTCCTCCGTGATCTCAAGTCCCTGGGCGACCAGTTTGCGGGCCGCCTGGGCCATGTCCCAGCGACCGCCGTAGTTGAAGCAGACGTTGAGCACCAGCTTGTGGTTGTGCGCGGTGTCGTTCTCAGCCGCCAGGAGACCCTGCACCACGCGCTTGGAGAGCCCTTGGCGATCACCGGGAAAGTGCAGGCGCACGCCGTTGCCTTGCAGCGAAGGGACTTCACGCGACAGCGCCAGCACCAGCAGATCCATGAGACTGGAAACCTCCTCGACCGGCCGGCTCCAGTTTTCTGAGGAAAACGCAAACACGGTCAACACCGGTATCTCGCGCTCGAGGCAGGCCTTGACGACGCGCCTCAAGGCTTCAACGCCCTGTTTGTGACCGGCGACTCGCGGCAACCAGCGCTTTTGCGCCCAACGCCCGTTGCCGTCCATCACGATGGCGACGTGGCGGGGCAGCGAGCCTGCGGTCGTGTCCTGAGTGGGCAAGAGTGGGGACATGGGAAGCAAAGCGTCGCGCGCGGTGGTCAAAGGCGGTCAGACCGCCATGATGTCCTGTTCCTTGCCAGCAACGAGACGGTCCACCTCGTTGATGACCCGGTCGGTGAGCTTCTGGATGTCTTCCTGGGAACGTCGATCGTCGTCCTCGGACGCCAGTTTTTCTTTCACCAGCTTTTTCACCTGTTCGTTGGCGTCGCGCCGCAGGTTGCGGATGGCGATCTTGGCGGCTTCGCCATCACCGCGCACGACCTTGGTGAGCTCTTTGCGACGCTCTTCGGTCATGGGCGGCATTGGAACGCGGATCAAATCGCCCTGGCTCGACGGGTTCAAACCCAGGTCGGACTCGCGGATGGCTTTTTCGATCTTGGCACCCATGCCTTTTTCCCATGGCGCCACACCGATCGTGCGTGAGTCGAGCAAGGTGAGATTGGCCACCTGCGACAGCGGCAGCATGGCGCCGTAGTAGTCCACATGCACGGTGTCGAGCAGCGCCGGGTTGGGGCGACCGGTGCGGATCTTGGTCAGACCATTCTTGAACGCTTCCACCGACTGCATCATCTTGTGCTCGGCGGTTTTGCGAATGTCATCAACGCTCATGAAAACTCCTCATTTCTGCAAGGGGTGCGCGCCTGAGCGCGTCACACATGAACCAGCGTGCCTTCGTCCTTGCCCATCACCACGTCGCGCAACGCGCCAGGCTTGAAGATCGAAAACACCTTGACCGGCAGCTTCTGGTCGCGACACAAGGCAAATGCGGTGGCGTCCATCACCTGCAGGTTTTTCTGCATGGCCTCGTCAAATGTGATCGAGGCGTAGCGTGTGGCGGTGGGGTCCTTGTTTGGGTCTGCGCTGTAGACACCGTCCACTTTGGTGGCCTTGAGCACGATCTCGGCGCCGATCTCCGCGCCTCTTAGGGCGGCGGCCGTGTCGGTCGTGAAGAAGGGATTGCCGGTACCGGCGGCAAACACCACCACCTTGCCTTCTTCCAAATACTGCAAGGCTTTGGGGCGAACGTAGGGCTCAACCACCTGCTCGATGGCAATGGCCGACATCACACGCGCCACCAGACCGGCCTTGTCCATGGTATCGGCCAGCGCCAACGAGTTCATCACCGTCGCAAGCATGCCCATGTAGTCGGCCGTGGCGCGGTCCATACCCACCGATCCGCCCGCCACACCGCGAAAAATATTGCCACCGCCAATGACGATGGCCACCTGCACCCCCAGACGGGTGACGTCTGCAATCTCTTCCACCATGCGGACGATGGTGGCCCGGTTGATACCGAAGGCGTCGTCGCCCATGAGGGCTTCACCCGACAACTTCAGCAGAATCCGTTTGTAGGCAGGCATGTGGCAACTTTCTGGGAGCGAAAACACTAAATTCAGCCGGCAAGTGTACCGAGGAGCGGGTGGTAAGTCGGTGCCGGTTACGCACAAGACAACGGGCCTTGCGGCCCGTTGTCTTGTTCAGGGCAGCAACGGCTGCGGCCAGCGATCGCTCAGGCGCCTTTGGCCGCAGCGACCTGGGCGGCGACTTCAGCAGCAAAGTCGTCCACCTTCTTCTCGATGCCCTCGCCAACCACGTACAGGGTGAAGCCCTTGACGGTGGTGGCGGAGGCCTTGAGCATGGCTTCAACGGTCTGCTTGTCGTTCTTCACAAAGGACTGGTTGAAGAGCGAGACTTCCTTGAGGTATTTCTGTACCGCGCCATCGATGCGCTTGGCGACAATTTCGGCGCTCTGAGCCGGCTTGCCGGCGGCCACGAGTTCCTTGTTGGCTTCGTCGGCCTTGGCCGTGGCCACCGAGCGCTCGCGCTCGATGAACTCGGCGGGAACGTCGTTGCTGGTCAAGGACACGGGCTTCATGGCGGCCACGTGCATGGCGACGTCCTTGGCTGCCGTCTCGTCACCATCAAACTCCACCACCACGCCGATGCGTGTGCCGTGGAGATAACCAGCCAGCTTGGATGCACCGCTCCACGCCTTGAAGCGGCGGAACGACATGTTCTCGCCGATCTTGCCGATCAGGCCCTTGCGCACGTCTTCCAGCGTGGGGCCGAAGCCGTCCTGGCTGTAATGCAGCGCGCCCAGCGCGGCCACGTCGGCTGGCTGGTGCTTGGCAACCAACTGGGCCGCGGCGGTTGCCAGGGCGAGGAAGCTGTCGTTCTTGGTGACGAAGTCGGTTTCGCAATTGACTTCGATCAGGCCACCGGTGGTGCCGTCGATGAAGCTGGCGACGACGCCTTCAGCGGTCACGCGACTGGCGGCCTTGCCGGCCTTGGTGCCCAGCTTGACGCGAAGCAACTCTTCGGCCTTGGCCATATCGCCTTCGGCTTCCGTGAGTGCCTTTTTGCACTCCATCATGGGAGCGTCGGTCTTGGCGCGCAGTTCAGCGACCATGCTTGCGGTAATTGCCATCTGTGTTCTCCTTGGCGCCGCTTCGCCCCGTGGGCTGAAGTCGGCCATGTTCAATGATCGGATTTTGGTGCGAAAAAGGGGCTCGCGAGCCCCTCTTTCGTGGGAACAACGCCTTCAAGCGGCGGTGTTTTCCTTGACTTCGACGAACTCGTCGGCGCCTTCGGCGGCAACAGCTTTCACCACGTCGTTGACGGCGTTGCTGCGGCCTTCGAGGATCGCGTCGGCGATGCCACGGGCGTAAAGCGCCACGGCGCGGGCCGAATCGTCGTTGCCGGGGATCACGTAGTCAATGCCAACGGGCGAGTGGTTGGTATCAACCACGCCGACCAGCGGAATGCCCAGTTTTTGAGCCTCGAGCACCGCGATCTTGTGGAAGCCCACGTCGATCACGAAGATTGCGTCGGGCAGCGCATTCATATCCTGGATGCCGCCGATGTCCTTCTCCAGCTTTTCCATTTCGCGGGTGAAAGTCAGCTGCTCCTTCTTGGTCATGCTGTCCAGGCCGCCTTCTTTTTGAGCCTGCATGTCCTTCAGACGCTTGATCGAGGTTTTCACCGTCTTGAAGTTGGTCAGCATGCCGCCGAGCCAGCGCTGGTCAACGAAAGGCACGCCGGCACGGCGGGCTTCCTGAGCCACGATGTCGCGCGACTGGCGTTTGGTGCCCACCATCAGAATGGTGCCGCGGTTGGCGGAGAGTTGACGCACGAATTTCGCTGCATCTTCGAACAGTGGCAGCGTCTTTTCGAGGTTGACGATGTGGATTTTGTTCCGGTGGCCGAAGATGTACGGTGCCATCTTGGGGTTCCAGAAGCGGGTTTGGTGACCGAAATGGACACCGGCTTCCAGCATTTCACGCATGGAGATCGACATAAGTTAACTTTCCAGAGGTTGAGTCTAAAATCCGGCCCCGATCACCTGTTGGCCTTCCAAATCGATTGGGATTTGCTGGATGCAGGCAACACCCGGTTGGGCCGGTTTGCTATTTGCTTTGCACAGTGGTTGGAACTGTCATTCCACCGCCATCAGCAAAGCCTGTCGATTATAGCAGTCCTGCCATCCACCGCCCCTTCCCCTGAGGCGCAGATGTCGCGCACCCGTCGGCGTTCTGCGTGTTTCCGATGAATCATCCGGCTTTTTGTTCGGCGAGACTTCCAGGATGCCTCTCGTCGCCCGGCACAATGCAGTTTTCTGGGAGCATGGTTTGAAAATTGCGGTGGTCGGAGCGGGTGTTGTGGGAATCACTTGCGCACACGAGTTGTCGCTGGACGGTCATGAAGTGACGGTGTTCGAGCGGCGCAGCACGGTGGCCGAAGAAGCCAGTTTTGCCAGCGGAGCCCTCATCGCTCCGGGCTGGACCGCGCCTTGGAATCCGGCTGAGCGGCACCTGGGATGGCCTTGGTCAACAGCGACCGATGGACTCCAACTCGCTCGCCTGCCCCGAGGCAGCGAGTGGAGTTGGCTCTGGCAATGGCGCCAGGCTCATCAGGGCTCGCAAACATCGGCAGGTCATGAAGAGATCCATCGACTGGTGCACTACAGCCAGGAACGGTTGCAGGCCATCACAGACAGATACCAGCTGGAACATGACCGCAGCCACGGGATGTTGGTGCTGCTCAGAACAGCGCAAGAGCTCAGCCTGGCGCAAGTACCGCTGCAACAACTGCGAGACCTGGGTTTGCCTGTCAAGGTTCTCACAGGCGAAGAAGCCCGTGCGCTGGAGCCCGCGCTCAGCACCGACACCGCGCTGAATGGCGCTGTCGAGCTTGGTGGGGCTGCAGTGGCCAACTGCCGGGAGTTTGCCTTGCTGCTGAGAGCGCAAGCCCAACAATCGGGCTGCCGCTTCGAGTTCAACACCATCGTTAGTCGTGTCGAGGCGTTGACACCGGCAGGTTTTCAGCTGGAGCTGGTTCACACTGCGGCCCGCACGAACAACGACTGCACGATCGCACCGACCCAACGTTTTGATGCCGTGGTGGTCTGTGCCGGCGCCGCCAGCTCGGGCTTGCTGGGCTCGTTCGGCTTGAAGATGCCGCTACAGACGGTTCGAGGTCACTCGCTGAGCGCCGCGGTTCGGGAACCCATGGACGCACCGCAATCAGCCGTGTTCGATGCGCGCCACGGGGTGTCGATCGCCCGCCTGGGCCAGCGCGTGCGCGTGGCTGGTGGACGGGAATGGGGCCGGGACTCCGGCACGCCATCCAAAGCAGGTCTGCAGCGCCTGTACCGAGCGTTGTCAGACTGGTTTCCGGGCGCAGTTCGGCTGGGCGGCCCGGCCGGCAACGTTCAAGAATGGTGCGGCGCGCAGGCCACGCTTCCGGACGGTGCGCCCCTGATTGGCGCCAGCCGCGTACCGGGCCTCTGGCTGAATCTGGGTCACGGGCAGTTCGGCTGGTCCATGGCCTGCGGGGCGGCCCGCGTGCTGGCCGACCAGATCAGCGGGCGCGCGGCCGACCTCAAGCTGCTCCAGTGCTCGCCCCAACGCTACGGTATCTGAGTCAGACGGTGGCCATGCGCATCATCAACGGCCACCAACGTGAACCGCTGCACGACACTGCCGGAACGCGTCGCCTTGAGCACGCAGCACAGATCGCTCTGCCGGCGCACACGCTGATGTCCCGCGCCGGACTTGCCGTGGCCCGGCTCGCCCGCGCACTGGCACCGCACGCTCGCTGCATCTGGGTGGCCTGCGGTCCGGGCAACAACGGCGGCGACGGGCTGGTCGCTGCCATGCACCTGCACCGTTGGGCACAGGGCAATGCTTGGCAGGTGGTGGTCACGCACAGCCTTGGCCCGCAGGTCAGCGACGGCCAGCTACCGCCGGATGCGGCACAAGCCTTGTCAGCCGCTCGGTCCGCTGGCGTGCTCATTCAGTCCGATGCACCCGCATCGTTTGATCTCGCCATCGATGCCTTGCTCGGCATTGGTGCTGCACGCCCCCTGCAGGGCAACGTGGCCAGTTGGGTGACGACGATGCGAACAACCAGCTCACCCGTTCTGTGCGTGGATCTGCCTAGCGGACTGCTGGCAGACACGGGTGCGGTGACGGGCATCGATCACGCCGAGCCGAAGAGCGCTCGGGCCTTTCGGCCTGGCCCGCGCCACACATTGTCGCTGCTGACCCTGAAGCCAGGCCTGTTCACCCACCAGGGCCGGGACGCCACAGGTCAAGTCTGGTTTGACGATCTGGGTGTCCCGCACGCCGATACGGTACCCGTGGCTGCCTGGCTGGCTGGTCGAGAGGCGTCAACCGAGACCAAAGCACACAGGACCCACGCCAGCCACAAGGGCAGCTTTGGCGACGTGGTGGTGATCGGAGGCCAGGGCATCGCCATCCACGGCGCCGGAATGACGGGGGCTGCAGTGCTCGCGGCGCGCGCAGCGCTGCACGCGGGAGCTGGGCGGGTGTTCGTGAGCCTGCTGGAGGGCGACTCGACGAACGAGACCACCTGGGACCCCGGGTGTCCGGAACTGATGTTTCGCCGACCTGCAGCTTTGCTGGGGAGCGCGTGGCTGCCACAGGCGAGCGTGGTCTGTGGATGCGGCGGCGGCCCATCGGTGGTCGCGGTGTTGCCCCACTTGTTGTCCAGCATCGCTACTCTGGTGCTGGATGCCGACGCACTCAATGCCGTGGCCAACGACGAGGCCCTGCAAACGTTGCTGGCCCTCCGCCAGGGTCAAGACTGGGTCACGGTGCTCACACCGCACCCGCTGGAAGCCGCCCGGCTCCTGGGCTGCAGCACAGCGCAAATCATGGCCAACCGGCTGCTGGCTGCGCAAACCATTGCAGACCGTTTCCACGTGGTCTGTGTGCTGAAGGGGTCGGGCACAGTGATGGCTGCACCCCGCGAAACACCGCTCATCAACCCCACAGGCAACGCCGCCCTGTCCACGGCGGGCACCGGCGATGTGCTGGCGGGCATGATCGGCGCCGCTCTGGCTGGACCAGGGACATCGAACCGGGACGCACTCGACCGGGTGTGCGGCGCCGTTTTTCAACACGGATGGTTGGCAGACCACTGGGCTGGCGCAACCTTGGTGGCTGGCGACCTGGCCAGTCGCCTCACGCCCGCGTCTTGACGGGCAAAGGCTCAGCCCAGAAGCATCAAGCCCACCTGCAGCAGGATGATGAGCACCAGCGCCGACAGGTCCACACCGCCAACCAAAGGGATCACACGCCGGATCGGGCGCAGCAGCGGCGACACCAGGCGATCAAGCGTGCCCATCGCCGGGGAGTGCGGCTGCACCCAAGACAGGATCGCGTAGCCGATCAGCAAGATCATCAATCCCTGAAGCACAGTGCGCACCAGGATGCGCAAGGCCATGGAAAGCACCGTGATCAACCAGCTGGCGGGAGAAGCCGAGACCTCCGACACGCCCGCCGCCAGCAACAGCCAGATACCGCCATAGGCCAGCGCCAGCAGAACCGCGGACAGCAGACTGCCCCAGTCGGTCCGGCTTTGCGCAAGCGCACGCGGCAGGATGCGCCTCACCGGCTGAACCACCCAGTCGGTGACAGCGATTGCAAACCGACCAGGTTGGGCCGACATGTGCACACGCAGATGGTTCATCCATGCGCGCAACAAGGCCATCGCCATCAGAAAGAAGAACAAGGTTTCGAGCAGGAAAAAAACGATACGCATGCGGTGCAGATCCGGTTGGGGATGCGGTGGGAAACAGTGGTGGCAAAGACCCGAAGTTTAGGGGTGACCCGGACCGCTATGAACGCAGCTGCCCGCGCTCAAACCCCCAGCCTCAACGGCGGTCTGGGCACACGCGGGTCAGACTCCAGCCCGGCAGCAAGACGGATCATGGCTGCCTCGCGACAGGCCTCCAGGAAGTCCAGCATGATGGGCGAGCTGTCTGCCAATGCGTGTCTGCCGTGGTGGAACTCCGGGTGCCACTGCACGCCGCGCGCGTACGCATCGCCGGTCCATCGGATCGCCTCCACCATGCCGTCCAGTGTCGATACCGCCTCCACCACCACGCCCTTGCCCAGTTCCGCCACCGCCTGGTGGTGGATGCTGGTCACGCGCAGCTGCGACGCGTGGGGATAGAGCTTGGTCAGGGCCGTGCCCTGTACAAAGGTCACATCGTGTTCGAGCTGATCGTACAGATCGGTGTCCACGTGCGCATGGGCCGCCGGGCACTGCGTGGGAATGTCCTGGTACAGCGTGCCGCCGAACGCCACATTGAGCAGCTGCGCACCGCGGCACACGCCCAGCACCGGTTTTTTCTGAGCGAGAAACGCCCTCAGCAAGGCGAGCTCGTACCTGTCACGAACCACGTCACCTTGCCAGCAGGGGTCGATCGGCGTTTGTCCGTAAGTCTGCGGCGCCACATCGGCACCACCCTGCAACACCAGCGCATCAAGCTCCTGCACCACGTGTTCTACCTTGAGGTGGCGCGCAGCGTGTTTGCTGTCGTGGGCCACAGCGGGCACCATGAAGGCGATGGCACCGTGCTCCATGATCCAGTGCGCCAGCGACTGCTCGATGTACTGCAGGTTCTTGTTGCGAAATCCCAGCTCCGAGGGCACCTGGTACAGCAATCGCGCCGACACACCAATGCGCAAAGGGCGCTCGGTAAGCACCTGTGCCACCTTGACAACCCGCTTTCTTGCCAGCGTCGAGGAGGACTTGTTCAACGCGGTGCCCGTGGCGTTCGGCACGCTCAACGCCGGCTCTTGCGCGGTTGGTTGGCGGTGCTGCGAGCGGCACCACGGTCGGACTTCTTGCTGGCAGCTTTTTTGCCCGCCGCTTTGGCCTCCATCGCAGGCGCACGCAGCGCCCGATCCTGTCGACCTGCAGCTGCGCTCGGGGAGACGCGTCCTCGTGAGGATTTGCCACCTCGACCTGCGCCCGCTGCGTCCTCCGGGGAACCCGCTTGGCCCGCCTTGTCACGCATGGCTCGAAGCACCAGATCGTCGTCGCCACTGACCAGACGAAAGTCGATGCGACGACCGTCCAGATCCACCCGGCTCACCTGCACTTGCACTCGGCTGCCCAGCGCGTACCGGATGCCGGTGCGCTCACCGCGCAGCTCCTGACGCGCTTCGTCAAAACGGAAATACTCGCCGCCAAGCTCGGTGATGTGCACCAGGCCTTCGACGTACATCGCATCGAGCGTGACGAAAAGACCAAAACTGGTGACCGAGCTCACGACACCACTGAACTCCTCTCCAAGGTGTTCACGCATGTACTTACATTTGAGCCATGCTTCCACATCGCGGCTGGCCTCATCAGCGCGGCGCTCATTGGCACTGCAATGCAGTCCAGCGGCCTGCCAGGCCAGGGTGTCAACCGAGGGCTTCTTCACCACCTCACCCACCGCCAGCGGCTTGGCTCGGCTGGCCAGGCGCTTGCTCAGCTTGGCGTGTGCCTCACCCGGCGTGGGCAGCGCGGGCAACTCGTAACGCTTGCGCGCCAGGATGGCCTTGATCACACGGTGCACCAACAAGTCGGGGTAGCGGCGGATCGGGCTGGTGAAGTGGGTGTTGGCCTCGAACGCCAAACCATAGTGACCGCTGTTGATCGGGGTGTAGATCGCCTGTTGCATCGAGCG
>JANPKR010000091.1:0-6026 GCA_031426175.1 Hydrogenophaga sp.
GCGCCCGAAAGCACAGATCACCTCATCACTGATGAGCAGGATGCCGTACTTGTCCACAATGCGCTGGATCTCGGGCCAGTAAGTGGCCGGCGGGATGATCACGCCGCCGGCACCCTGCACCGGCTCGGCGATGAAGGCGGCCACCTTGTCGGCGCCCAGCGCCAGAATCCGCTCCTCCAGCCAGCCGGCGGCGCGGATGCCGAACGCGTCCTGGCTCTCGCCAGGCAGCGCATTCTCAAAGAAGTAAGGCTGGCCGATGTGCGTGATGTTGGGAATCGGCAGGTCGCCCTGCGCGTGCATGCCGCTCATGCCACCCAGCGAAGCGCCGGCCATGGTGCTGCCGTGGTACGCGTTCATGCGGCTGATGATCACCTTGCGCTGCGGTTGCCCGAGCAGGTCCCAGTAGCGGCGCACCATGCGCACGTTGGAGTCGTTGCTCTCGCTGCCGCTGCTCGAATAGAAGACGTGCTCGAAGCTGCGGCCGCCGATGGTGGGCGCCAACGACGCCAGCTTGGCCGCCAGCTGCACAGCCGGGAGGTTGGTGGTCTGGAAAAAGCTGTTGTAGAACGGCAGCGTCATCATCTGCTGGTGCGCCGCATCGGCCAACGCCTTCTGGCCGTAGCCGGCATTCACGCACCACAGGCCGCTCATGGCGTCCAGGATCTTGTTGCCCTCGGAATCCCACACGTAGATGTTGTCGGCGTGGGTGATGACGCGGGCGCCGCGCGTGGCGAGATCACCGTGGTCGGTGAAGGGGTGGATGAAATGTGCGCTGTCCAGGGCCTGGATGTCCTGGGTGCTCAGGTGCTTGGGATCGATCGGTGCGTTCATGGGGCTCTCCGGGTGGCGGTGTTCAGACGTGCAGCAGCAGATGTTCGCGTTCCCACGGCGAGATCACTTTCATGAACTCGTCGAATTCGAGCTCCTTGATCTCGGTGTAGATGGTGATGAATTCCTTGCCCAGCACGTCGTGCAGGTCGGTCTCGCGGCGCAGCCAGTCGAGCGCCTCGCCCAAGCTGCGTGGCAGCGCGTAAGGCGAGAGGTAGGCGTCGCCCTTCATCTCGGGCTTGGGCTTGATCTTGTTCTTCAGACCCAAATAGCCGCAGGCCAGCGTCATGGCCATGGCCACATAGGGGTTCGCGTCGGCGCCGATCACGCGGTTTTCCACGCGGCGCGCCTCCGGGCTGGAGATCGGCGAGCGGATGCCCACCGTGCGGTTGTCGTGGCCCCACTCGATGTTGATGGGTGCTGCGGTGTGGCGCGAGAGGCGGCGGTAGCTGTTCACGTAGGGCGCCACCAGCACCATGGCCGCCGGGATGTAGCGCTGCAAGCCGCCGATGTAGTGGTAGAACGACTCGGACGGCGTGCCGTCGTCGTTGCTGAAGATGTTCTTGCCGGTCTTCTTGTTCAGGATGCTCTGGTGCACATGCATCGCCGAGCCCGGCTCACCGGCGATCGGCTTGGCCATGAAGGTGGCGTACATGTCGTGGCGCAGCGCCGACTCGCGCACCGTGCGCTTGAAGAAGAACACCTCGTCGGCCAGACCGAGCGGGTGGGCGTGGAAGAAGTTGATCTCCATCTGCCCGGCGCCGGCCTCGTGGATCAACGTGTCCACGTTGAGCTTCATCTTGTCGCAGTAGTCGTAGATCTCCTCGAACAACGGGTCGAACTCGTTGACCGCGTCGATGCTGTAGGACTGGCGCGAGGTCTCGGCGCGCCCGCTGCGCCCGATCGGGGGTTTGAGCAGTGTGTTCGGGTCGGTGTTGCGCGCGGTCAGATAAAACTCCAACTCGGGCGCGACCACCGGGTCCAGACCCTCGGCGTCGAAAAGCTCGCACACGTGACGCAACACGCTGCGCGGCGCGAAGGGCACCAGCTTGCCGTCGTGGTCAAAACAGTCGTGGATCACCTGCGCGGTGGGATCGGTGGCCCAGGGCACGATGCGCGCGGTGGTCGGGTCGGGGCGCAGCTGCATGTCGCGGTCGGTCGGCTCGATCACGTCGTAGTAAGGCCCGCTGGCCGGAAACTCGCCGGTGACTCCCATCGCCACGATGGCCTGCGGCAAGCGCATGCCGCGGTCCTCGGTGAACTTCTCGCGCGGCAGGATCTTGCCGCGGGCCACGCCGGTCAAGTCGGGCACAAGGCACTCGACTTCCGTCACGCGGTTCTGGTTGAGCCAGTTCTCCAGATCGTTGAAGGTCATTTTTTTGTCGGTGGCTGTCATGTGCCGTCTCCTGCGGTGTGTTTGGGGTGGTCGATCTGGATAAAAAATCAGGGGCTTGAGCCCGCTGCGCTGCGCGACAGGTCGGCAGCCTGCAACCGCAGGCTGTGGCGTGAGCGGCATGCGCGGCCAAAAGCCTCGAAGATGGCGGCGTAAAACGGCGTTTCCCAGCAGCGCCATTCGGGGTGGAACTGCACCGCGTAAGCGAAGGTCCGCGCGCCGCGCACACCGAACGCCTCCACCACGCCGTCGGGCGCGTGGGCCAGCGCCTCCAGACCGTCTGCCAGGCGGTTGATGCCCTGGCCGTGCAGCGAATTCACCTGTGTCTCGGAGCCACCGGCCCATTGTTCGAACACGCTGCCCGGCGCAAAACGCACGCTGTGACTCGGTGCGTACTGCTCGTCGGGAGGAGCGCTCTTGGGCTCGCGGTGGTCCATGAGGCCGGGCACCTCCTGCACCCGCTGGTGCAGCGTGCCACCCAGGGCCACGTTGATTTCTTGAAACCCGCGGCAGATGCCCAGCAGCGGCACACCCTCAAACACGCAGGCCTTCACCAGCGCCAGTGTGAGCCGGTCGCGCTCGGCGTCCAGCGGCAGGCTGGGGTCGGCCACGTCTTCGGCGAAATGGGAGGGGTGCACGTTGGAGGGCGAGCCGGTCAGCATCACGCCGTCCACCAGTGAGAGCAGGTCGCTGATCTGGTCGGTGTCGGCCAGGGGAAACATCACAGGCTGGGCGTTGGCCCCGACCTTCACCGCACGGGCGTACTTGTCGCCCAGCAGCAAGAAGGGCATCTGGTGACCGTGGTCACCCATCAGGCGGTGGTCGGCGGGCAGCCAGACCATGCACGGCGGCTTGTTCATGTTCTCTCCAAGGCAATGGGCCCCATTGTGGTCACTGAAGTGGATCACAATCAGAGCCAGTTGAGCCCACCCCTTGGTGCCACTTCCCACGCCAACCACCATGCTGTCCGAATTCCTGCTCGCCGAAATGAACCGCTTGGGCACCCAGGACGCGCTGCCCTTGCACCGCCAGCTCTACGAGGCACTGCGCCGCGCGATGCTTGACGGCAAGCTCGGCGCCGGTGAGCGCCTGCCCTCCAGCCGCGACCTGGCCGAAGACCTCTCGCTCTCGCGCAACACCGTGGTGGCCGCGATCAACCAGCTCAGTGTCGAGGGGTACCTCGCCAGCCGCGTGGGCAGCGGCACCTATGTGAACGACAACGTTCCGCGAGCATCCCCCAGCCGGGGTGCGCGCCGGGGTGGCCAACCCGCGACGCTGCAGGCTGGGCGCCTGTCCACGCGCGGCATGGCGCTGTCCACCACCTTCTGTGCCACCGAACTGGAAGTGCAACCCTTCACCCCCGGCATGGTCGACTTCAGCGCCTTCCCCGTCGCGCTGTGGCAGCGGCTGCAAAACAAGCACTGGCGCATGACCTACCCGGACATGCTGGACTACAACACCTCGGGCGGCTATGCGCCGCTGCGCCGGGCCGTGGCCGACTACCTGCGCGTGTTCCGCAGCGTGCACCTGGAGGCCGACCAGGTCGTCATCACCAGCGGCACGCAGCAGTCGCTCGAACTCTGCGCACGCCTTCTCGCCGACCATGGCGACACCGTGTGGGTGGAAGACCCGGCCTACTGGGGCGCGGTCAAGGCATTCATGGCCACGGGCCTGGCCATCCACCCGGTTCCGGTGGATGAACAGGGCATCAGCCCGAGCACGGCAGACAGCGCAAAGCCGCCCCGGCTGATCTACGTGACGCCTTCGCACCAGTACCCCACCGGCGCGGTGATGACACTGCCCCGGCGCCACCAGCTGCTGGCCACCGCGCGCGCGCACGACGCCTGGGTGCTGGAGGACGATTACGACAGCGAGTACCGCTTCAGCGGCCCGCCCATCTCCAGCCTCGAAGGCCTGGACACCGACGGGCGCGTGCTCTACATGGGCACCTTCTCCAAGGTGCTTTACCCCGGACTGAAGCTGGGCTACCTGGTGGTGCCCAAGCCGCTGGTGATGGCCTTCAAACAGGCCCACTACGACCTCAACCGCCCGGGCCAGATGCCGGTGCAGGCCGCGCTCGCCGAGTTCATCGAGATGGGCCATTTCGCCAGCGCCCTGCGCCGCGCACGGCAGAACTACGCCGAGCGCCGTCAATGCCTGCTGGAAGCGCTCAAGCCCGTGCTCACCCCCGGTGGCCCCTTCATCAGCGGCGCCGAACAAGGCCTGCACCTGTGCCTGCGCCTGCCTGGCCACATCGACGACCAGGCCCTCGCCCAGCGGATTGCCCAGCAGGGCATGACGGTGCGTCCACTCTCGGCCTACTGCCTGCAACGCGACGACCTCAAGGGTCTGGTGATCGGCTACGGCTACGCACCGCTGGCCGACATTGAACGGTGTGGGCCGGTGCTGGCGGCAGCGGTTCGACAAGCGCTGACGACCTGAGCGCAGTGTCGGAAATCACGCTGCCGGTGTCTGTCGGGTAAAGGCCCTGCGAAGTCCATGTTTTGCACCACATCGGGGTGCGGCAACGCACAGACCACGTTCAGGCCAACCCCCAATCTCGCCTCCACCCCCACAGGAGACGTTGACATGAAACAGATTTTTGGCATTTTGCTCACCACCACCGCCCTGGCCTTCAGTGCCCAGGCGATGGCCCAGGCCACCCTCTACGCCAACGACGGCTTCACCGGCCAGTCGTTGCGCATGAGCGGCGACACCCCCAGCCTGCAACGCTACAACTACAACGATCGCGCCTCGTCGGTCGTGGTGGTCGGCAACCGCTGGGAGGTCTGTGAAGACGACAACTTCCGAGGCCGCTGCACCGTGCTGCGCCCAGGCCGCTACACCGCGCTGTACGACATCGGACTGGAAGACGGCATCTCCTCGGCGCGCATGATTGCTGCCAACGAGCGTGTGGCCGACCACCGTTACGCACCCCTGCCGGGCACCGCACCGGCCGCCGTGAGCATCACGTTTTTCGATGACGAACGCTTCCAGGGCCCTTCCTACGCCGCCACCGGTCAGATCCCCAACCTGCGCCGCACCGGCTTCAACGAACGCGCCTCCTCGGCCGTGGTGTCGGGTGAGCGCTGGGAAGTGTGCGAGAACAACCGCTACAAGGGTCAGTGCATGGTGCTGCGCCCGGGGCAATACCCCTCGCTGGCCTCGATGGGCCTGAACGACGAGATCACCTCGGTGCGCATGCTGGCACGCGACACCCGCGTGGCCGACAACCGCTACGCACCCGCCCCGATGCAGGCCTTTGATGCCCGCCGCCGCAACGGCGAGCGCCTGTATGAAGCCGACATCACCTCGTCGCGCGCGGTGCTGGCCACCTCGGGCCAGCGCTGCTGGGTCGAGAGCACGCAGGTACCCGCCGAGCGCAGCGGTGCCAACATCCCCGGCGCCGTCGTGGGCGCCTTGCTGGGCGGCATCCTGGGTCACCAGGTCGGCAACGGCACCGGCCAGGACATCGCCACCGTGGGTGGTGTGGTCGCCGGTGGCGCGATCGGCGCACAGTTCGGTCGCGATGGCAAGCCCACGACGCAGGACGTGCAGCGCTGTGAAGCGGTGCCCGGTGGCGCACAACCCGCTTACTGGGACGTGACCTACAACTTCCGCGGCACCGACCACCGCGTGCAGATGGCCTCGGCACCCGGCGACCGCATCACGGTCAACGAACGCGGCGAACCGCGTGCGCAAGACCAGCAGCGCTGAGCCGGCTCAGAGCACGTCGCGCAAGCGGTGCCAGAGCATGCCCAGCGCCAGGCTGGGCGTTCGCAGCAGCGGCCCGCCGGGAAACCGG
>JANPKR010000092.1:0-7237 GCA_031426175.1 Hydrogenophaga sp.
ATGTCCATGATCTGCCTCGCTTCTCTGGGGTTGGCTTGGTGACCGAAGATGCGTTCACCATGGGATGAAGTATCTCGCCCGGATACCCCCACCCCCAATAATGCATGAGCACTATTTTGCGAAAAACTGACCGATCAACGCTCGCGGCTACAGGTTGCCGTCGATGTCGGGGGCCTCTGCAAGTCCCGACTGGATGGCATAAGCGGCGATTTCGGCGCCGTTGTGCAGACCCAGTTTGAGCATCACGTTTTGCCGGTGTTTGCGCGCCGTGAGTACGCTGATGTGCAGGGCATCCGCGATTTCCTGGTTGCTGCCGCCCTTGGCAATCATGCGGACGATCTGTTGTTCGCGTTGAGTCAAAGATTGTGTCATCCCATGGCCGCTGGAACGCGCGTTGGCGGTGTTGTCCAGGCCTTTGGACACCTGTTGGCTGACGTAGCGCCGGCCCGCCAGCACGGCCTGGATGGCATCAAGCAATTCCGAGCCCTGTTCGTGCTTCAGCACAAAGCCGTCTGCGCCGGCGGCAAACGCATTGGCCACCGACCCTGGATAGACGTTGCCGGTGACGATCAACACCTTGGTGGCGGGAGCGACCTTTTTCACCTTGCGAGTCACCTCGATACCTGAGCTGTCGCTGAGCGCGAGGTCCAGCAGCAGCAGGTCGGGGCAGTGAAACGCCACCAGTACCTCGACCTCGCTGCCCAACGCGGTTTCGGCCACCAGCTCAAACCCGCCGTTGGCCGACAGCAGCATGCTGATGCCCTGACGGACCAGCGCATGATCTTCTGCAACAACTACTTTGACCATGGTAAGCATCGCTTGAAGGAGTGAACACCGTGCCGTGTGAACACGGCACGCCGGGCTTGGGTCAGAAAGGAATGTCGTCGTCCATGTCGTCGAAACCGCTGGACTGTCGCGCTGGCGCGGCTGCAGGCGCTTGCCGCGCGGCAGGTGCTGGAGAGCGGGGAGCAGCTGCCGTTGGACGGGAGTATCCGCCGCCGCTGCCGCTGTCTTCATTGCCACCCATGCCTTCACGGCCGCCCAGCAGCTGCAGCTCGGTGGCGACGATGTCGACGGTATTTTTTTCCACGCCCGCCTGGTCGGTGTATTTGCCGTATTTCAGGCGACCTTCCACATAGATCGGGCGGCCCTTCTTGACGTATTCACCCGCGATCTCGGCGAGTCTGTCGTAGAACGTGACGCGGTGCCATTGCGTGTCCTCGATCATCTCGCCGCTGTTCTTGTCCTTGCGGCGGCTGGAGGTGGCCACGCTCACGTTGGCCACGGCCTGACCCGAAGGCAGGTAACGGATCTCGGGGTCGCGGCCGCAGTTGCCGACGAGGATGACTTTGTTGACGGATGCCATGGTGATGTCCTGTAGAGAGGTGGGCGGCCGTGCGGCTCGGCCCTAAAAACCGGTCATCCATTGTGCCGCAAGTGTTTGCTCGCGGGCCGTTAACGCAGGCTGGAACTGGCCTGCAGACCTCGCAGTCTCGGTCAACGACCCATGAAAGGCGAAACGGATTTCTTGCAGAACTTGCTCGAAGAAATGAAAGGCTGAGGGCGTGAGGGGAGATCTGCTGGTTTGTAGATCGGTCGGCAGAGGCCATCTGTATGGACGGCGTTCGGTGTGATGCCGAGTGCGTGGTCGTGTGACAGGCAAGAGCACCTCAGCCACACTTGCCCATGCGTCATCAAGTTCATGACTTCGGTGCGTTTCAGCCTGACCAGTGTGGGAGCTGATGGCCTGCACGCTGCGGGCCCGAGGCGGTAGCCTGTTGGGCTTTAGCCGCGTGTGGCGGGCCGCATCGGCCAAGCCAGCGCCAGCCACAGCATCATCAGGCTGGCGCTGACGAAGAAGATACCGGTGCTGCCCCAGGACTTGATCACCAGGCCACCCAGGCTGCCACCGGCAAAGATGCCCAACGACATCAGCGTGTTGTAGACACCCAGCGCAGCGCCGCGCTGGCGCGGCGCTGCCAGGCGCGACACCAGGCTGGGCTGGCTGGCCTCCTGGGTGTTGAAACCCACGAAATACACGCACAGCAGCGCGCCCACCGCCCACAGCGAGGGCGAATGCAGGTTGAGCCAGAACCCAAGCTGGGCCAGCACGATCAGCGCAATGGAGCCCAGGTAAACCTGTTTGAAGTAGCCCATGCGCTCCAGGCGGAACAGCAGCCCGCCCATGACCAGCAGCGACGCCAGCACAGCGGGCAGGTACACCTTCCACTGCTCGGCGCTGGCCACGCCGGCATCCTGCAGCAAGGCGGGCACGGACATCCACATGGCGATCTGCACCGCGTGCAGGACGAACACGCCCAGGTCCACACGCAGCAGCTCTTTGTTGCCCAGCACCTCGCGCAGGCCGCCCCGGTTCTGCGCGTGCTGCACTGGCGGCTCGGGCGGAACCACCCAGGCCACCACCGCCATGCCGATGGCGGCCAGCACCGCGGTGAGGGCAAACAGACCAGCAAGGCCGATCAGGGGCACCAGCAGCGGCGCCAGCACCAGCGAAAGCGCGAACATGAGCGCGATGCTGATGCCCACCAGCGCCATGGACTTGGTGCGCACCTCGTCCCGCGTGAGGTCGGCCAGCAGGGCGGTGACAGCGGCCGAGATGGCGCCCGAACCCTGCAGGGCCCGGCCAATGGCCAGCCAGACCATGGTGGGCGCCCAGGCGGCGATCAGGCTGCCGATCACGAACAACGCCAGTCCGGCCTGGATCACCGGTTTGCGGCCCAGCCGGTCGGAGGCCATGCCGAACGGCACCTGGAGCAGGGCCTGTGTCAGCCCGTAGATGCCCATGGCCAGCCCCACCAGAAAGGGGTCGTCACCGCCGGGGTAAGCGGGGGCCTGCAGCACGAACACCGGCAGCACCAGAAACAGCCCCAGCATGCGAAGCGCGTAAATGGACGCCAACGCGCCGCTGGTGCGCCGCTCGATCGGCGTCATGCGCGCAACCGCCCCCGCAAGGGCGGGGGTGTCGGTGGGGGCTGTGCTGAGGGTGGACAAAGGGGGGATGGGCAAAGCCGTTATTGTGCTTGATGGGCCTGCGCAAGCCGGCACGCCCGGCGCGGAAACGCGTGGCGGCTTATCATGCCGGGTTGCCCTGAACACACCCACCGCGCCTTGAACCAGAACCTGCCCCCGGACCTGAATCTGCCGAGTTTGACCGGCGCCCATATTCCGGAGACTGTGCCGGTGGAGCCCGACGAACAAGCGCTGTTGAATCGCATCAACGCGGCCCACCTGCGCCACGCCAGCCCTTTTCTGTCGGTGCGCGGCGCGCGCACGCACAACCTCAAGAACATCGACCTCGACATTCCCAAGCATTCGCTGGTGGTGATCACCGGGCTGTCGGGTTCGGGCAAATCGAGCCTGGCGTTCGACACGCTGTACGCAGAGGGCCAGCGCCGCTACGTGGAAAGCCTGTCGGCCTATGCGCGCCAGTTCCTGCAGCTCATGGACAAGCCCGACGTGGACCTGATCGAGGGCCTGTCGCCGGCGATTGCCATCGAGCAGAAAGCAACCTCTCACAATCCGCGCTCCACCGTGGGCACGGTCACCGAGATCCACGACTACCTGCGCCTGCTGTTCGCCCGCGCCGGCACGCCGCACTGCCCCGAGCACGACCTGCCGCTGGCGGCACAAAGCGTGGCGCAGATGGTGGACGCGGTGCTGTCCTTGCCCGAGGGCACGCGCCTGATGATTCTTGCCCCGGTGGCTCGCGAGAAGAAGGGCGAGTTCACCGACCTGTTTGCCGACATGCAGGCGCAGGGCTACGTGCGTTTCCGCATCAACCAGACCGTGCTGGACTTCGACGCTCTGCCGGCCTTGAAAAAAAACGAGAAGCACAACATCGACGTGGTGATCGACCGCATCAAGGTGCGCACCGATGGCGAAGAGGAGGGTGTGAACCCTCTGCGGCAGCGCTTGGCCGAGAGCTTCGAGGCCGCGTTGCGCCTGGCCGATGGCCGAGCGCTCGCGGTGGACATGGACACGGGCGTGGAGACGGCGTTTTCAGCCAAGTTCGCCTGCCCGCTGTGCAGCTACACCGTGGGTGAGCTCGAGCCACGCCTGTTCTCGTTCAACTCGCCCATGGGCGCCTGCCCCACCTGCGACGGCCTGGGTCACACCGAGTTCTTCGACCCGGCGCGCGTGGTGGCCTTCCCCACCCTGAGCCTGGCCAGTGGCGCCATCAAGGGCTGGGACCGGCGCAACGGCTACTACTTCGCCATGATTGAAAGCCTGGCCGCGCATTACAAGTTTGACGCCGAGGGCGCCTGGGAGTCGATTCCCGAACCGGTGCAGCGGGTCTTGCTCTACGGGTCTGGCGAGGAAGAGATCAAGTTCAGCTACGCCCTTGAATCGGGCGAGCGCGCCGGCAAGAAGATCGGCAAGAGGCACCCCTTCGAGGGCATCATCCGCAACTTCGAACGCCGCTACCGCGAGACCGACAGCGCGGCCGTGCGCGAAGAGTTGGCCCGTTACCGCGCGGTGCAGCCGTGTCCCGACTGCGGCGGTGCGCGCCTGCGCCGTGAAGCGCGCCATGTGTTCGTGGGCGAAGGCGAACACAAGCAGCCCATCTACAAGATCAGCCATGTCACGCTTGGCGATGCCCTGGCGTATTTCCAGAAGCTGGAGCTGCGCGGCACCAAGGGCGACATCGCCGCGCGCGTCATCAACGAAATCCGCCAGCGCCTGAAGTTCCTGAACGACGTGGGCCTGAACTACCTCAGCCTGGACCGCAGCGCCGACACACTCAGCGGCGGCGAGGCCCAGCGCATCCGCCTGGCCAGCCAGATCGGCAGCGGCCTGACCGGCGTGATGTACGTGTTGGATGAGCCCAGCATCGGCCTGCACCAGCGCGACAACGACCGCCTCATCGCCACGCTGCAGCACCTGCGCGACCTGGGCAACACCGTGCTGGTGGTCGAGCACGACGAAGACATGATCCGCACCGCCGACCACGTGATCGACATGGGCCCCGGTGCCGGTGTGCACGGTGGGCGCGTGATGGCGCAGGGCACCTTCGCGCAGGTCATGGCCACACCCGGTTCGCTCACTGGCCAGTACCTCAGCGGCGCGCGAAGCATCGCTGTGCCCGAACGACGCACGCCGTGGCTTCCCGTGGTCAAGAGCACGGCGCCCGCCTTCAAGCCGCGTTTTGCGCCGAGCCCGGCGGCCGAACGCCGCGCTGCGCGCGAGGCCGCGCACCAGGCCTCACTGGGCGAGCTGCAGGAGATCCGCGTGGTCAACGCCACCGGCCACAACCTCAAGGGCGTGAGCGTGGCGTTTCCGGTGGGTCTGCTCACCTGCGTCACCGGCGTGAGCGGCTCGGGCAAATCGACGCTGGTCAACGACACGTTGTACGCCGCGGTGGCGCGCACGCTCTACCGCTCGCACGACGAGCCTGCCGAGCACGAAGCCATCGAAGGCATCGAGCATTTCGACAAGGTCATCAACGTCGACCAAAGCCCCATCGGCCGCACGCCGCGCAGCAACCCGGCCACCTACACCGGCCTCTTCACCGGCATCCGGGAGCTGATGGCCGAGGTGCCCACCGCGCGCGAGCGCGGCTACGGTCCGGGCCGCTTCAGCTTCAACGTGGCTGGTGGCCGCTGCGAGGCCTGCCAGGGCGACGGCGTGGTGAAGGTGGAGATGCACTTTCTGCCCGACGTCTACGTGCCGTGCGAGGTGTGCAACGGCCAGCGCTACAACCGCGAAACGCTGGACGTTCAATACAAGGGCAAGAACATCGCGCAGATCCTGGCCATGACGGTGGAGCAGGCCCACACTTTCTTCACCGCCGTGCCCACGCTGCACCGCAAGCTGCAGACGCTGATGGACGTGGGCCTCACCTACATCCAGCTGGGCCAGAGTGCCACCACGCTATCGGGCGGCGAGGCGCAGCGCGTGAAGCTCGCGCTGGAGCTCAGCAAGCGCGATACCGGGCGCACGCTCTACATCCTGGACGAACCCACCACCGGCCTGCACTTTGCCGACATCGAACTGCTGCTGCAGGTGCTGCACCAGCTGCGCGACGCGGGCAACACCATTGTGGTGATCGAGCACAACCTCGATGTGATCAAGACCGCTGACTGGGTGATCGACATGGGTCCCGAGGGCGGCTCGGGCGGTGGCATGGTGGTGGCTCAGGGCACGCCCGAGGCCGTGGCGGCGCATGCGGGCAGCCACACCGGGCACTACCTCCAGCGTCTGCTGACCTTGGCTCAGGCCGCTTGACCTGACGCGTCAGTTGTTCCGGTACGCCAACCCCAGCGTGGCGCCATAGGTGGTGGTGCGCGTGGCCAGTGGGCTGCGGGCCACCGCGCCTTGCAATTGGTACACGTTCAAGCCCCCGTAGGCCACCCAGTTGCGGTTGAGGGCCGACGTGATGCGCCAGCCCAGCGAGGCACCGTCGAAGCCCGAGCCCAGCGCGTAGGCCTGCAGGCCGGTGGTGGCGGCTGCGCTCGGGGCAATGCCGTAGTGGGTTTGCCTGTAAGTACCGCTGGCCCAGCCGAGGCCCAGCGACAGGTCCCAATGCGTTTGCGGCGACAGTGGGTAGCGGTAGTTCAGGCCAGAGTCGAGCCGCAGGCCGCCGTCGCGGCCCAGCAGGTCTTGCGAGGCGCGCAGCGAACCGCTCCAGCGTGGGCTCAACGTGAAGCCCGCCGTCACACGCCCGCGCACCGTGTCGCGCACCCGCGGCAGGCCGCCATACACCGGGTCGCCTTTCCACGAACGGCCTTCATCGATGGACAGGGATGTGCTGAGCGAGACAAGGTCGCTGCGGGTGAGCACCGTGCTCACGCCACTGTCCACCGATTCACGACCTTGTGCGAGCAGCGCGCTGGCCCCCGAGGTGGCGAAGCGAAAACGCCCGAGCTGAAAGGCCCAGATCGGGCGCAGACCGAGTTTTTGCCCGCTGGTGCCGAACGGGTCGCGTCCGCTGGAGAGCGAGGCGCCCAGCAAATAGTCGCGGCTGGCTTCGAGCGCCACCGGCTCGGCATTCTGGGCATGGCCTGCCGCAGTCCACGACGCGGCCACCGACACGCAAAGGAGGAGCGGCAGGCGGGTCATGGCTGATGGCTCAGAGGCGGCTGAGGTCTTCGATGGCATCGACCACCATGCTGGTGCCCACGGCAATCAACAGGATGTCGGCGGCCACGCGCACGTATTTGTAGCCCGATGGCGGCACGCCCAGGCGGATCGAGATGTCGTTGGGTACGGGGTAATA
>JANPKR010000093.1:0-5784 GCA_031426175.1 Hydrogenophaga sp.
GAAGAAACCTTCGGCCCGTTCGCGCCGGTGTTCAAGTTCCACACCGAGCAGGAAGCCGTGGACGCGGCGAACAACACCGAGTTCGGCCTGGCCAGCTACTTCTACAGCCGCGACGTGGGCCGCATCTTCCGCGTGAGCGAAGCGCTGGAGTACGGCATGGTCGGCATCAACGTGGGTATCCTCGCCACCGAACACGTGCCTTTCGGCGGCGTGAAGCAGTCGGGCCTGGGCCGCGAGGGTTCGCACCACGGCATGGACGACTATGTGGAGATCAAGTACCTGTGCGTGGGCGACATCTTGAAGTGAGGGTGTGAAGCGGGCATGAAAAAAGGAGCGCGAAGCGCTCCTTTTTCGTTGGCGGTCAAACCGCTCGGCAAGACCCCGGTGTCATTGCTTGGCAGCTGAACGGCGGCGGGCTGCGCCGAGGCCGAAGAGGGCTGCGCCGAGCAGGGCGAGGCTGGTCGGCTCGGGAATTTGGAAGGTGCCGTTTGAAATACTCAATCGGATAACCATATCGTCGTGGTTGTCGTCGGGACCCGCACCGCCGTCATCCAGGAACAGAAAGACAGACTGACCACCACCCGAAGTTCCGTCCCCTGTGTTGGTGTCCAGCGCGTAATTGTTGTCAAAACTGACGAAGAAGTTCGGCAAGACACCGACGTTGGCATTGTTGGAGCCGTTGGCCAACGGCGTAATGCCATTCAGGAAAAAGCTGAAGTTCAACAAGCCCGCCGCCTGGACCGTGTTGCAACTGGTCAGTGCGTCCGCCGCACCGAGACTTGGCGCTCCCACGTTGTTGAAGGTCGTGCCACCGCCATGCGCGGCGCCGCACGCGTTGTATGTGAACGAGTTGCGAAACCCCGCTTCTGCGCCGAAGTACTCCACCAGAATATTGGCTGGGCCTCCGACCAGATAGAGATCCGCGTCATACCAACCTTGGATCTGCTGCCCGGGAAGAAAGGTGGAAATGAAGTTGTTCGTCGCACCACCGGGGATGGTACCCACCGTGGCCGCGCCAGCCGGCACCGCCGCCAACCCCGCCAACGCAACCGCACAGGCCGCGACCGTTTTCTTCAGAAGTGTCATAGCGTTCTCCTTTGAAGTTGAGGTCCGGAAGTGGACCCGATCGGCATGACGTGTGACAAACAGCACATTCCTTGCCAGCTCCAGAAAGACAAGGAAAAACAAACACTTGTGCACAATTCAATTGCTGATCAGCTTTTCAAGGCGCAAGACTTGTCAACAATGCCGACAGGCCCGAGCTTTCGCTTGACGTAAACTCCGCCGCTCGCGGGTGTAGTTCAATGGCAGAACGGCAGCTTCCCAAGCTTCATACGAGGGTTCGATTCCCTTCACCCGCTCCAGGTAAACAAAAAGGCCCCATTTGGGGCCTTTTTGTTGGGTGCAGCAGCCGTCCATGGCGCTCAAGTCATGAAAGATTTCCCGACACCCCTCACGGCAGAGATCAACGCTGCCGTGGCACATACCCGCCTGACAGTCACACCCCGGGACGGCGTGTCACCCATCTCGACCAGGACGGCACAACAAAAATTGACGAAAAGTAACGGGGTCCATAAGCTTCAGTTAATGAAGTGAAGGACCCGATGCCACAGCGAACAGGTGTTGCCCGATTCAATACTTCGGAGTCGTACGACGCGACAACTCCGGGGCAGGATGCTTTCCCGGACACCCATGCGCAAAATGCACAACCGGAAGTGGTCCGCGACAAACTGGCTGTGCGAGACGGCAACTTGCCGGTGATTCAAGCCAGCATGGCTCCGCTGCAGCTGTTTCTGATGCGTGCGCTGGATGAAATCGACTACGGTGTCATCCTGCTGGATGGGCGCCAAAGGTTTTGGCATGCCAATCACCTTGCCCGGGTGGAGTTGAATCGCGGCCAGATCCTGCATCTGGACAACGGCCATCTGGCGACACGTGTCTCAGGCCGCCAGACGGCGTTGAAGATCGCCCTGGAGCGCGCGGGGCAAGGCATTCGCAGCATGGTGGATTTGCAATCGAGCCATGGCGATTTGCCCGGCAGCAGCATTGCTTTTGTGCCCATGGGGCACCCCTCTGAAAGCTACCCCGATCCCACGCCGGTATTGGCCATCACTTGCCGACAGGTGTTGTGTGCCCAGATCAGCCTGCATTTCTTTGCGCTAAGCCACGGCTTGACGCGAACCGAGGAGGCCATTCTTCTGGCGCTGGCTCAGGGCATGGAGGTGGAGGACATTGTTCGTGAGCGCGCGCTTGCCATGTCCACCGTGCGAAGCCATGTCAAGCAGCTTCGCATCAAGACACGCAGCCGCAGCATGCGCGAATTGCTCAACAAGGTGGCTGTGCTGCCGCCGGTGGTGTCGTCGATCAAATCGTTTTGAACGGGGCGGCTCACTGGTTTTCCGAGAAGTTCAGTGTGACGCGGCCCTGCCCCACCCGCCGGCCGCGCGAGCCGTTGACCGGCGGAAAATTTGGCGGTTTACCTGGCTGAGGTCCTGGTCTGTCGGGCGAATCGACGCTGCCGCTGTTCGCCAGTTTTCGAGCCAGCTGCGGTGCTGCGGCGCTGGTGCCAGTGAGGCGCACGGTCGAACCCTCGCGAACCCCACTGGCGAGCACGCCGCGCAGGTACGGGCTCTCATCTGAGGGGAGTGCCCAGTCGGGATTGCGCTCTCTGTGCACCGCCGGCCCGGACGACGAATAGGGTGCTGCGGGATTGGAGTTCAGCGGGGTCTCCACCGAGGTGTTCACTGCAAGAACATAGCCACCAGCCACCGTGGGCTTTTCACCTGTCGCGATGCCATTGAGGCTGCCCTCGCGGCGCACCTTGCTGTCCCGGAGTTCCACACGAGGCCAGCGGCCATGGCGCGTCTCTTCATATTGCGGGTCAAGCAGGTGGCCATCCCGGCTGCGGCGGCGTGCCCCCATGTTGGCGCTGTTGCGGGCGAGATAGAGATGGACCAGGCGATCAGGCCCTGCACTGGCGCTTCCCACGTCGATGCGCCAGTGACCATGGATCGGTGCAGCATGGTCTTGCGCAGGCCGGGTGGGGGCCAGCGCGAGCAGGGCCATGTAGCGATTGCGGTGGGGCACCACGGCAAGGCCCCAGGCGTTGCGGCCTGCGCTCAGCAAGCCGCCGCGCTGATCCTGCGGCAAGTTTGCGCCTTTAAGGCGAAGGTGTTGTCCATCAGGGCTGTGCACCTCGAGGTCCACATCCTGAAGCCGTGTGAATTCAGGCCACCAGACCTCCAGAAATTGCGGAGTTCGAGCGTCCGGCACAACCTGCCAGATCAGCCCCTTGCACCCTGCGCCCAGCGCAAACTGTGCGTGCGCCCTCGCCTCATGGCTGTTCCCTGCGGGCAAGGTGAGGTGAAGCTCAACGCCCGCTGCCACGCACTTTGCGAATCGATTGTCGAGGGCGCGCTCCAGCAGGCTGCCGCCATCGTGGGGGCCGGTCTGGGGGCCCCAGCTGAGGTTGACAACCAGTCGCTTGCGTCCTGCAAAGCCGTTCCAGAGCTTCAGCGCGTTGTCGATGATGAAATCCAGACCGTCGAGCACATACCGCCCCAGCCAGCGCCCGGTCGGGTCTTCAATGGCTTCTTGTGGCAGCTGCACGAAAAAGATGGGGGCCTGGCTGGCGTCGTCTCCGGGGCGCTCCCAACCTGGTGGCAGGTGGGCGCTGCCGTCGCCCCCTTCCAGGGACATCCGGGATGGGCTGACGCGCGACCGCGCGGACATGGGGCCGGCCATGAGGTCAATCACATGCGCGCCGTGCGTGGCACGGCGGCGCAGGTTTCTCATGCCCAGGCGTTCATACGAAACCCTGTCTTCCTCAGTTGTGCCCACATTCAAATGCGTGGACGTCAATATGCGGCCATACCGCGTACCTGTGTCTACTTCAGGGGTGTGGGTCTGGTCCCAGAGCAAAAGCACGCGAGACGATCCATCGCCGCCACGCAGGCCTTGCCGAGCGAAAGGGCAGCCATCGTCGATGGCGCCGAGGATCAACTCGGGTTGGAGCTGTCCGATCCCAAGGACCGGCAAGTTTGTCCCACCTTCATTGCCTTGGACCGGTGTTGCGAGTTCGACGAACTCGACGTCAGGACGAAGAATCGCTGCCCTCAGGGCCTGCGTGTCTGTCGGCTGTGTTGTGGTGGTGATCGCACCGGAACGTTGCCACAGCAGGCCGGTCTCATTCGCCGTCTGATGAAAGTTTGAAAAACCAGTGTGCACAGCCCACTCAAGGTAGGCATCGGCCTTGCCATCAAATTGCAGTGTTTTCATGACCGCCCTTCGCTCACGGCTTCCATTCGACGAGCGGATCTTTCTGCCCCAGTTCCTGGCGAGCCAGCTCGGTCAGCATGAACAACAAGGGCGACCGGCGCCATGCGTTGACATCAATCTCCTCAATCGGTTCGGCATGACTGACCGCGCCTGAGGGATAGTCGAGACACTTGCCCCCTTCCTCTGTGTCTGCATCAACGGCGTAGGCTGCCGGGCTCGGGAACTTGATGTTCCATCCACACGTCCAGAGAAAAAAAGCCGCCATGCTGCGGCCGAGCGCTTCACCCGCATGCGCATCCACGGGAAAGTGCACACCTGCTACCACACGGTTGACACTGATCCGGGTGGCTTGCCGCAAGAGCTGCACGCTTCGCGCGTCGTTGGCACCCCACTTGAAGAGTTTTTGCAGGACGATGGCCAGCATGAATGCCTGCGCTGCATGTCCCATGGGATAGGCGCCGTGGCCGGGCGTGGTGATCATGGGCTGCACCTGGGGTGAATAAATCACCGGTCGAGCGCAGCCCAGAGCGTGCTTGAAGCGCACCTCGACGGCAATGACGAGGCTGAGCGCCGCCTGCAGCCACTCGAAGGTACGGGGGTGCCGCTGCAGGTTCAGGCCGGTCACGGCAGCAATGAAAGCGGTCTGGTTGTCGATTTGCGCCAGGATTTCCGCCATTCGCTCTTCGCGCAGCTCGGCCCAGCTCATGACCAGATCGATCTGCCCCTGGAAAAAGGCGGTGCCCGGGCGCGTGAGTGCCACCAATTCGCCTCTGCTGTGAGCGAGTTTCCAGGTGTCCTTGCCCAGCCGCGTGTAGCTCAGGTTTTCTTGCAAAGCGCTCTGAACCAGTGTGGCTCGCACCCAGGGATCCCAAAGCATCAGTTGGTTGGGGTCATCGAGTTTTCGGCGAGGAGGGCAAATGGTCGGCGAATGGCAACCCGGCACCATGGTGCCGTCGCGACTCAGGATCAAGGCCGTGGCCACCATGGGGTTCGCAAACCCGTCAGCCAGCGAACCCGAACCACCGCTGCCACCGCTACCACCGCTACCACCCGAGCCTCCCGACCCGCCAGAACCCCCGCTGCCTCCCAGCCCCAAATTGCTACCGCCCAAGGTGCTGCCGCCAAGTAGTGCCATCGTGATGCTCCCCGAAAATGGTGTGAACGTGCGGGTGGTGGATCAGTCCGGGGGAATGCCGGACTCTTTCATGGCCGTGCTCATGAGCTGGCCGAATTCAGTGCCTGCGCTCGCAGCCGTTTTCTCAAAAGCGCGCACGGTGTAGCCTGGTGCCAGACGCAGCAGGTGATGGGCCGCTTTGTTTGCCTGAAGTGGTTTCCCTGCAGCCCAGCAGGCGGTGATGAGCGCCCGGTGTGTGTGCAGGTGGGTGACGTTGCGGCGCAATGAGCGCCTGCACAAGACCATGGCATCTTCGTACCGCCGCGCCACGATCGCGCTGGATGCGGCCAGCGACTCAAAGTAGTACAGCAACGGGTCCAGCGGCGACAAGC
>JANPKR010000094.1:0-2039 GCA_031426175.1 Hydrogenophaga sp.
GAGGCCAGGCCGCGCTGCGCGAAGTCGTCGCGGTGCATGCTGGAGGAAATCACACCTGCTGCGCCAGGCAGACCCAGATCGCGCTGCAGGCGCTCGGCCACCCAGGCGCCGCCGGAGGTGATGCCGGCCAGCACCACCGGATCGGATGTGGCATCAATCAAACCCTTCACGGCGGGCAGGAGTTGCGCATAAAGCGCCTCCGCGTTCAGCTGGGTCAAGGCAGGCTCCTCAAAAACTGTTCCAGGATGATGCAGGCCGACGCGGCGTCGGCGTCTTTGGCGCCCAGGCTGTGGGCTTCGGTGGTGCTGTAGCGCTCGTCCACTTCAAACACCGGCAGACCATGGCGGCCACGCAGCTGGCGGGCAAATTTCAGGGCACGCGCGGTGTTTTCGTGGGCCGCGCCGTCGGGGTGGTAGGGCACGCCCACCACCAGCGCGTCGGGCTGCCATTCTTTCAGGCGCTGGGCGATCAGGGGAAAACGTGTGTCGCCTTCGGCGTTGATCGTGGCTTGTGGCGTGGCGCTGCGGGTGATGCGGTTGCCGGTGGCCACTCCGGTTCGTTTGAGTCCGAAGTCGAACGCCAGAAACATCTGGCAATGCGCCGGGACTTCAGGGGTCGAGGGCGCAGCGGCAGGGGCACTCATGCGTGGCCTGCGTCCGGTGAAAGCATCCACGGTTGCAGACCGAGCAAAGCCATGGCGCGCTCGTAGCGTTCCGCGACAGGCGCGTCAAAAATGACCGCGGGATCGGCCTCCACCGTGAGCCAGCTGTTCTCGGTGATCTCCGATTCGAGCTGGCCCTGGCCCCAGGAGGCATAGCCGAGCGACACGAACACCCGGCGCGGGCCGGCGCCCGAGGCCATGGCTTCGAGCACGTCCTTGGAGGTGGTCATTTCCAATCCGCCGGGGATCGACAGCGTGGAGGCGTAGACCGATTCGCCCTCACCCGACACCGCCTCGTGCAGCACAAAACCGCGCTCGGTCTGCACCGGGCCTCCCTGAAACACGGGATGCTCCAGCAAGTCGTCGCGGCCCATGGGCAGGTCCACCTTCTCGAACAAACGAGGCAGCAGGATGTCGCTGGGCTTGTTGATCACCAAACCAAGTGCCCCGCGCTCGCTGTGTTCGCACATGAACACCACGCTGCGGCCGAATAGCTCATCGCTGAGGCCGGGCATCGCAATCAGGAAATGATTGGTCAGGTTGATGGGGGCAAAATCAGCAGGCATCGGCGGATTTTAAGCCGCTGACCCTACCCCCCGGGGATGGCCGCCGCCATCCCCCCAGACCACCCGCCCGGACGCATGAACACCTACGACAAAGGCCTGATGTGGTTCCGCCGCGATCTGCGCGCGCAAGACAACGCCGCGCTGTACCACGCGCTCAAGGTGTGCCGCCAGGTCTGGTGCGTGTTCGTCTTCGACACCGACATCCTCGACGCCCTGCCTCGGGCCGACCGGCGCGTGGAGTTCATCCGCGAATCGCTGGTGGAGCTCGATACCGCGTTGCGCACCCTCGGCCAGGACAACGGCGTGGAGGGCGTGGGTTTGATCGTGATGCACGGCCAGTCGGTCAAGGCGGTGCCGGCACTGGCGCAGGAGCTTGCGGTGCAGGCGGTTTTTGCCAACCACGACGACGAGCCCGCGGCCAAGGCGCGCGACGCGCATGTGTTTGGCGACCTGGCGCACGCGGGCATCTTGCTGCACAGCCACAAGGACCATGTGATCTTCGAGCGCCGCGAAGTGCTCACGCAGATGGGCAACGCGTTCGGTGTTTTCACCCCTTACAAGAACGCCTGGCTCAAGGCGCTCACGCCTGAACACCTCATGGCGCACCCGGTGGCGCAGGTGGCGAGCACGCTGGCGCCCGTGCCGACGGCCTGGGCCAAGCCGGTGCCCACGCTGGCCGACATCGGCTTTGAGCCCACCAACCTGTCGCAGTTGCCGCTGCCCACGGGCGCCAGTGGCGCGCACCGCCTGTTTGAAGACTTTGTGGAGCGCATCGACCGTTATGACGAGACGCGCAACTTCCCCGCTGTGAA
>JANPKR010000095.1:0-13421 GCA_031426175.1 Hydrogenophaga sp.
CGAACGGCTCTTGTGGCACACCACGGCACCACTGGTGCATTGAACGGGGCAACCGTCAGGCACGGTGCACGAGCACGCGGTGCTGTGCCGACAACCCGCTGGCCTTCAGGATCAGATGTCCAGGCTCACGCAAGAGAAGGATATGGCGCTAAATGCCCTGCCATGCGAGGTTTTGCGCCTGCGGGCGCCGATCGAGGCGCCGGGCACTTCAGCGTATGCCTGTGAGCACAGCGCCGCGGGTTCTGCCGGTGTCCACCGTGGCGAATGTCAGTTGGGACCCGCCGGTGACTGGTGAGACAAAAGCGATGCCAGTCGTTGTCAGGCCCTGTACGTCAACCGCACATCCCGGAACTCCGTTGGTGATCGACACTGAAAACACATTCTTGCCCGACGTGTTGGGAACAAACCTCCCGGTGAATGGGCAGGTCGCAGGGTTGGGGGGGGCTGCCGCTGGTGTCCCAGAGAACGTTCCGTCGGCAAGAACAACCAGGTCATACAAATCACCGAACACGCCTGTGACCGTCCAGTTGTTCTGAACGCTGGACAGAGCCGCAGCACTCGCATAGTTGTATGCGGGTGCGGTCAACGGAGCACTGTTGAAGGTGGCGGTTGTGCTTGAGTCGGTGATCGTTCCAGAAATCGATTTCGCCGAAGCGTTGTAGCTGGCGCTGGCGACTGCGGTTGTTGCCGGATTTTGCGAGAAGTAGCGAACGTTTCCAGCAATAAACAAGCTGCCATTTGACGTTCCCGTGCCCTGGGCGAAGCCCTCTACATCCAATCGGCCCAAGGTGGGCGTGCCGTAAATGGTCCAGAACTGGCCGCTCTCAAGCACCAGCATCTGAAACGAGGTGCTGGTGTTGGGCAATGGCGGATTGCCAGGCTGCGCCGGAAAGGCCGTGACGACCAATGAGCCCGCGTAGTACCCCTCGGCAGACGGCCCCGCCGGTGCGCTTACCACGTCATCGCCACCACCACCACAGCTGACCACACCGACCATTGCGACCAAAGACACTGCCAACGCTGCACAACGTTTCATTAGAGCTCCACTGTGAGATAGACCGGTGATCATCCAAAAGATCACTCATTCAATGGTACGGGGTAGGGAATATCCCCTCTGTGCGCTGGCGCCCACTGGCCCGAACGACCGCGACTTCGTTCACACCGGAAGCGAGAAAAAACACCAACGGGCCCGAAGGCCCGCTGGTGATCTGTGCAGATGGAGGTTCATAGGCCAAGGCCCGTGGGTTTGGGGTCGTCGGCTGCGGGCAGGGCGAACCATCTCGTGAATGGCTGGCGCCCCGCCACCGGGCACACCATCACTGGCGGTTCAGTTGACCAACATTCATGCTGTCAGCTGCACGCAGGCCAGCCTGTCGGATCTGCTCGGCTTGCTCGGGCGTGGCCACCAAGGGGTACTTGTTGTCAGCAAAGTCGACCAAGCCCAGGCGCTGTGCTTCGCCGAGTTCGGCCAGCACCTGGGCGCGGGTCTTGCCGGGGCCGGTGGGCACGTTGAAGGTCACGATGTCTGGGTCACCCAGCTGTCCCAGTCGCTTGGCTTCGGCGAGTTCGGCACGAACTTGCTCGCGGGTGACGGTGGAGCCGGCGGGTACTTCAAATTTCACGATGGTGCCGTCGGGCAGCTGGCCGGCGTCGCGGGCAGCGATCGCCTGGGCTTGCACTTCAGCGCGGGTCAGGGGCGCGTTCTGGGCCATGGCAGTGCCGGCGGTGGCGGCGAAGATCAGGGTCAGGAGGAGGCGGTTCGAGTGTTTCATGATGGGTCCTTGTGAGAGCGTTGGGGTAAGGTGGTTGTGCCTTGGTGTCTGGCACAGGACGAACTTTAAAAACCGAGCTTGTCGTTTCCCGAACGCCAGAATGACAAATTCGTAATGCAGCAAAAAGGCGGTTTCCGGGACAATCAAGGCCTCTCCCGGGGGCTTCACGCCCTTGCCCTGCCACCCCACACGGACCCCTGCCATGCGCGTGCTGGTCATTGAAGACGAAGCCAAGATCGCTGACTACGTCAAGCGCGGCCTGTCCGAGGCCGGCTACACCGTGGACGTGGCGCGTGACGGCATTGAAGGCCGCTACCTCGCGCTCGAGGGCGATTACCAGTTGGTGGTGCTCGACATCATGTTGCCGGGCATCGATGGGTTCGGTGTGCTGTCGGCGCTGCGCCAGAAACGCGGCACGCCGGTGCTCATGCTGACCGCGCGCGACCGCGTGGAAGACCGCGTGCAAGGCCTGGAGGCTGGCGCCGACGACTACCTCGTCAAACCGTTTGCCTTCTCCGAATTGCTCGCCCGCGTGGCCGCCCTGCTGCGCCGCGGCCCGGCGGCAACAGACGCAAGCAACACGCGCATGGCGGTGTGTGATCTGGAGATGGACTTGCTCGGCCGCAAGGCCTGGCGCGCTGGCCAGCGACTGGACCTCACCGCCAAGGAGTTTTCATTGCTCGCGCTGCTGGCGCGACGCAAAGGTCAGATCCTGTCGCGCACCACCATCGCCGAGCAGGTTTGGGACATGAACTTCGACTCGGACACCAACGTGGTGGAAGTGGCGGTGCGCCGCCTGCGCTCCAAGATGGACGACCCGTTCAAACCCAAGCTGCTGCACAACGTGCGCGGCATGGGTTACGTGCTGGAGGAGCGGGCATGAACACCACGGCACTCGACAACGCACCGTTGAGCGACGCGTCCGCCAGGACACCGTGCGCTTACTCCATCGGCCGGCGCCTGTCGCTGCTGCTGGCCATCCAGACGGTGATCGGGTTGGGCGTGCTGCTGGCCATCATCTACGGCGCCACCACCATGCTGTTCACCGCCAAACACCAGGAAGAGTTGCGCAGCTACACCGCCGTGCTGGTGGACGTGGTGCGCGATGCCGACGCCAAGGGCGGCGAAGGGGAGGTCAAGGCCAAACTGGCGTGGCTGGCTGAGCGCCGCCCGGGCACCTTTGTGCAGGTGAAGCGGGCCGATGGCAGCGAGCTCTACCGCGACAAGGCGCCCACCTTCGATGTGGCCAACTCGGTGTCGCGCGCGATGCCCTTCACGGTGCAGGCCGCCAGCAGCGTCGGGCCCCTGCAAGGCACGCTGATCCTGGACTGCTCACAAGACGCCAAAACCGCCCGGCGCATGGCACTGCTGCTGGTTGTGGCTGTGCTGGCGGGCGCGGCGCTGGTGGGCTGGGGCACCTTCTGGCGGGTGCGCTCCAGCCTGCGACCACTGATCGACCTGGCAGCGCAGACCAAGGCCATTGACGCTCGCCGCCTGGGGCAGCGGCTCACGCTGGCCGAACCGGTGGAAGAACTGCAACCGCTGATCGACCAGTTCAACGGATTGATGCAGCGCGTGGAGCGCACCTATGTGCAACTGGAAGGTTTCAATGCCGACGTGGCACACGAGCTGCGAACGCCGCTGACCAACCTGATTGGGCAGACCGAGGTGGCGCTCAGCCGTGAACGCACCGCCGGTGAGCTCGAAGACACGCTGCACTCCAACCTTGAAGAACTGCACCGCATGGCGGCCATCGTCAACGACATGCTGTTCCTTGCGCAGGCCGACCGCGGGGTGAAAGCTCGGCGCGGCGCGGCGGTGAGCTTGGCGCAGCTGGTGCAGCAGGTGGTGGAGTTCCACGAAGCACCGATGGAAGAGCGCGGCCTGACCGTCACCATTGACGGCGACAGCAGGTTGTCGGTGGACGAGCCGCTGGTCAAGCGCGCCTTGTCCAACCTGCTGGGCAACGCCATCCGCTACGCCGACGCAGGCTCCGCGCTGAACGTACGCATCGCGCGCGAAGCCGGCGACAGTGTGAGGCTGTGGGTGGAGAACGTCGGCCCCACGATCGAAGCGGATCACCTGCCGCGACTGTTCGACCGCTTCTTCCGCGCCGACGTCTCGCGCTGCGAGCTGGAAAAGCCGCACCATGGATTGGGCCTGTCCATCGTGGCGGCCATCGCGCGCATGCACGACGGTTTTCCCGCTGCGGAGTCGAGTGGTGGCACCACGCGGGTGGGCTTCAGCTTGCACGCCGCCTGAGGCAGCGCGGCCTCAGTCTGCGAGAAAGATTTCTTGCAGGTCGCTGAGGAAATCGAAGCCCCGTTCGGTGGGCCATACGCGGGCCGCATCGCGTTCGATCAGCCCCTTCTGCGCCGCCAGCGCCAGCCCGGCTTCAATGCTGGACAGCGGCAAGCCGGTGCGCTCCATGAACTGCTGCAAGCCGAAGCCTTCCTTGAGGCGCAAGGCGTTGAGCATGAACTCAAACGGCAACGCCTTGCGGGGCACCTCGTCGGCGCTTACCACCGCGTTGCCCGCCAACGCGCGCTCCATGTACAGGCGCGGCTCGCGCACGCGCACCGGGCGACCGACGCGGTGGGCAAAGCTCAGCTTGCTGTGCGCACCAGCGCCGATGCCCAGGTAGTCACCGAACTGCCAGTAGTTCGTGTTGTGCCAGCTGCGGTGCCCCGCGCGCGCATAGGCCGAAACCTCGTATCGCTGCAACCCCGCCTCCCCTGTGAGTTCGGTGATTCGGTCCAGCATGTCCCAAGCGTCATCTTCGGGCGGCAAGGCCGGCGGGTACTTGGCGAAGTAGGTGTTGGGCTCCAGCGTGAGGTGGTAGATGGAAATGTGCGGCGGCGAGAAAGCCAGCGCCGTGCGTACATCGGCTTCGCAATCGGTCAGCGTTTGCCCTGGCAGCGCGTACATGAGGTCGAGGTTGAACGTGTCGAAGGCCTGAGCCGCCTCCTCCACGGCAGCCATGGCCTGATCCCGGTCGTGTACGCGGCCAAGCGCCTTCAGGTGCGCGTCGTTGAAGCTCTGCACACCGATGGACAGTCGCGTCACGCCCGCTTCGCGAAACGCACGGAAGCGGTCTTTCTCGAACGTGCCGGGGTTGGCTTCCAGCGTGATCTCTGCATCGGCATCGAGGCGCAGCAGCGCACGCACGTCGCCCAGCAAGCGGTTGATGGACTGGGGCGAAAACAAGCTGGGTGTGCCGCCACCAATGAACACGCTGTGCACCGCGCGGCCCCAGATCAGGGGCAAGGAAGCTTCCAGGTCCGCGCGCAAGGCGTCCAGGTAGCGCACCTCAGGCAGTGGCTGGCCGGGCTCGGACGTGGCACTCCATTCGTGCGAATTGAAATCGCAGTACGGGCACTTCTTCAAACACCATGGCAGGTGGATGTAAAGCGATAGCGGTGGCAGGCTTTGCAGTTGCAAGGTGCCGGGGCGCATCCAGTGGCGTACATCGTTCCAGGGCGCCTGGGGTTGTGCAGCATGTTTGCGAGTCAACCCACCGGGCCAGGACACCGGCTTGTCGGCACTCATGGTGCAACGGCTGGCGCCGGCGCAAACCAGCGCTCGCGCATCAACTCCAGCATCTGTTTCGCGGCGTGCCCGCGGTGACTGTTGGCGTTCTTTTCTTCGGTGGGCAACTCGGCGAAGGTTTTGCCGAAGGTCGGCAGGAACATCACCGGGTCGAAGCCGAAGCCGTTCGCGCCGATGGGTTCTTGTGTGATGAGGCCAGGCGCACGACCGGTGGCCACCAGCGGCTCGGGATCGTCGACGCTGCGAAGGGCCACCAGCGTGCTCACGAGCGCGGCGCGGCGGTCCTGAATGCCCTGCATCTGCTCCAACAGCGCGCGCACGTTGTTGTCGTCGCCCTTCTCGTAGCCAAACTGCGTGGCGTAGTAGGCCGTGTCGACCCCGGGCAGTCCGCCGAATGCTTCCACACAGAGCCCGGCGTCGTCGGCGAGCGCCGGCAGACCGCTGATCTCTGAGGCATGGCGTGCCTTGGCCAACGCGTTTTCCACAAAGGTGCGGTGCGGTTCGGGCGCTTCGGGAATGTTCAGGTCGGCCTGGCACACCAGCTCGATGCCAAGTGGCGCAAACAGCGCCTGCAACTCGGCAAGCTTGCCCTTGTTGTTGGACGCCAGGACCAACTTCATGCTTGGTTCAGACCCAGCGAGCTGCGCTGCAGGGCCACCAGTTCGCCGATGCCCTTTTCGGCCAAAGCCAGCAATGCGTCCATCTCATGGCGAGTGAAAGCCACCCCCTCGGCCGTGCCCTGTACTTCCACGAAATGACCAGCGCCGGTCATCACGACGTTCATGTCGGTGTCGCAGGCCGAGTCTTCCACGTACTCGAGATCGAGCAGCGGCGTGCCCTGCAAAATGCCGACCGAGATCGCGGCCACGTGGTCCTTGATGGGAGAGGAGGCTATTTTGCCGTCAGCGATCAGTTTCGAGACCGCATCGTGCGCAGCCACGAAGGCACCGGTGATGCTCGCCGTGCGCGTGCCACCGTCGGCCTGGATCACATCGCAGTCGAGCGAAATCGTGCGTTCGCCCAGCGCCTTGAGATCGAACACCGCGCGCAACGAGCGACCGATCAACCGCTGGATCTCCTGCGTGCGCCCGCTCTGCTTGCCTTTGGCGGCTTCGCGGTCGCTTCGGGTGTGCGTGGCGCGCGGCAACATGCCGTACTCGGCCGTCACCCAACCTTCGCCACTGCCACGCTTGTGCGGCGGTACCTTCTCTTCGACCGAGGCGGTGCACAGCACCTTGGTGTGGCCAAACTCGATCAGCACCGAGCCCTCGGCGTGCATGGTGTAGCTGCGGGTGATGCGCACAGAGCGCAGGGCATCAACGGCCCGTTGGCCGGGTCGGGAAACTTCACTCATCGGGAAACCTCAGGTGTTGCGTTCAGCCGTACGGCGAATCGCTTCGTTGATCTCGGCAATCGATTGTTCGATTGCCGCGTCGTCCAGATCTTCCATGGTCGAGTCGGGTGTGCCCGACTGGATGGTGGAAGCGAACACACCGTCTTCAATGTCCTCCGTGGACACTCGGGTGCTCTGGAATTCGTCGGCCGTTTCCCATTCCATGGCGAGCACGGTCACGTTGTCGCAGCGCGGACCGCCGCGTTTGAGCGCCAACTCCACGAGCTCAGGGACGGCCTGCTCCAGCGGGCGCTTGGACAACTCCTGCGTGATTTCTTCGTCGGACACCGTGCCCCACAAGCCGTCTGAGCACAGGAGCACACGGTCGCCCTGCATCAATTGCACCGGACCCGACAGGTCAAACACAGGTTTGGCAGGTGAGCCCAGGCAGGTGAACAGAATATTGCGATTGATGTGCTCTGTGGCGCGCCCCAGGTGGGCCTGCTGTTCCATGTAGGAGTGGTCGCGGGTGCGCGTGAGCATTTCGCCATTGCGCACCACGTACAAGCGCGAGTCGCCACAGTGCACCCAGTACACATGACCCCGCTCCATGACGGAAGCCACCAGCGTGGTGCGGGGCGTGTCGAGCATGCCCTTCTCAGCGGCGTAACGAATGATCTGGTGGTGCGCGGCCATCAGCGCGCTGGAGAGAAACTCGGGCACCTCCCTCACCGTGGGATTGGCCGCCTTCTGGAAGTAAGCAGAGAAGGTCTGCAAGGCAAGCTGCGCAGCCATGGCGCCTTCGGGATGACCGCCCATACCGTCCGCCAACACAAACAAGCCGGATTCTCGGGTGTAGGCATAGCCCATGCGGTCTTCATTGCGCTCCCGTCCACCTTGGCGGCTGATCTGATAGACCGAAAATTTCATCGAAACTTGGTGCCGGCGTTGGTGGATTTCCGCAGGGATTTCTTGTTGTCCGACACGATGTTGTCAAACTGCAGCCGCATTTTCTCGGCCACGGTGAGCTTGGTGTAACTGCGCTCGGTTTCGCGGCTGAGCTCTTTCTGCAGCGCAAACACCGATTGCGGACGCGACAAGGGATCCAGAGACATGCACCATTCGACCACCTCGATCAGGTTGTCGGAGTAGACGCCGCGCAGGCGGGACAGCGCCAACGACAGGCGGTCTTTTTCGAGGCGCTGCGGTGCATCGTTGGGAGGATAACCCTGCATGCTGGCGTAAATACACGCACCGATCGCGTAGATATCGGTCCACGGACCCATGCTGGAGTCTCGCCGGTACATCTCGGGCGCAGCGAAGCCGGGTGTGTACATGGGCCGAATGAAGTTGCCTTCCTTGCTCAGCACCTCGCGCGCCGCGCCGAAATCGATCAGCACCGAGCGGTTGTCATCGGTCACGAAGATATTGGCTGGCTTGATGTCCAAGTGGAGCATCTTGTGCTGGTGCACGATACGCAGACCACGCAACACTTCGTCGTACAGCGACCGAATGGTTGACTCGCGAAAGACTTTCTGCTTTTTCTGCTCTCTCGCAGTGATGATGAACTCCTGGAGTGAAGCACCCTCCAGGAAATTCATGACCATGTACACAGTCTCGTTCTCACGGAAGAAATTGAGAACACTCACCACGGAGGCGTGCGAGATTTGCGCGAGTGCCCGGCCTTCTTCAAAGAAGCTCTTCAAACCGAGGCGGTAGAGCGAGAGTTTCTCTGGCTGCACCTGTGGCAACAGTTCGCCAGGGCCGCGTGATGCGAGCGATGAAGGGAGGTACTCTTTGACGGCGACCTGCTGCCCTTCTGTATCCACTGCCAGATAAACGACGCCAAAGCCCCCCGCTGCCAATTTGCGAACGATGCGGTAACCGCCGATCACGGTGTCCGGAGGAAGCGGAGCGGGTTTGACCTTTGACATAATTCGGGATGGTTTCCGGAACGCCTCGTTTTGGACCACTCAACCTGACGGGCGAAGTGCAATGGCAGTTTACAGCATGACCGGCTATGCAACGGCCCACCTGGGCGGGCCCGCGACGGCCGCGAACGCAGAGCCAGCGCGCGATCCGAAACCCGGGCTCGGTCTGGAGATTCGCTCGGTCAACAGCCGATTTCTCGACCTCACGTTCAAACTGCCAGACGACCTTCGCGGCTCGGAACCCGCACTGCGCGAACTGCTGACGGGACGCCTCAAACGGGGCAAGGTTGAAGTTCGCGCATGGATCGAAGGCCGCAGCGACTCGATCGCTCGCTCACCAAGTGCCCTTGAACTGCAAAAGCTCGTCGGCCTGCAAGACAATGTGCGCGCATGGTTGCCCACCGCAAGTCCGCTGTCGGTCGCCGAGGTGCTTCAGCTCACTTCGCGCCAGCAAGGCAACCCTGGCGAGCTCAACGAAGGGCTGCAGTCGCTGGCCGAAACGGCTGTCAACAGCCTCATGGATGCGCGTGAGCGCGAAGGCAAACGCCTGGCGGATATGCTGCTTGACCGCCTGGGCCAGCTGCGGCAACTGGCCAAGGACGCACAACCCCTCATCCCACAACTCGTTGCGCAACAGCGCCAGCGATTCATCGATCGCTGGAATGAAGCGCTGGCTGCCGGCAATCCATCGCCCACTGGCAACACAGTCACATCCGACATGGCCAACGACCGGGCTCTGACCGAAGCCACTGCGTTTGCGATCCGCATCGATGTGGCCGAAGAACTCACCAGGCTCGACTCGCACCTGACCGAGATCGAGCGGTTGATCAAAAAAGGTGCCGAGGTCGGCAAGCGGCTGGACTTCCTGATCCAGGAGTTGCACCGAGAGGCCAACACACTGGGTTCGAAATCATCCAACCTCGAACTCACGCGCATCTCGGTGGACATGAAAGTGCTCATTGAACAAATGCGCGAACAAGTCCAGAACATCGAATAAGCATGGAATATCCCGGAAACCTGTTCGTCGTCGCAGCCCCCAGCGGGGCGGGCAAATCCAGCTTGGTCAAGGCCTTGATGGAACTCGACTCACGCGTCGCGCCTTCGGTCTCGCACACCACGCGCCCTCCGAGAGGGCAGGAGCTGCATGGGCGCGAGTACTACTTTGTGAGCAAGGAAACCTTCGACCACATGGTCATCCAAGGCTCGTTCCTCGAATGGGCGATGGTGCATGGCAACCGTTACGGCACCTCCAAGATGGCCATCGAACAACGGATGGCGCAGGGTGCCGATGTGGTGCTGGAGATCGACTTCCAGGGTGCGGTCCAGGTCAAGCGCATCTTTCCCAACGCAGTGCTCATCTTCATCCTGCCCCCGAGCTGGGAAGAGCTTCGCTCCCGGCTGGAGCGCCGGGCCGAGGACACGGCCGAGGTGATCGAGTTGCGCCTGCAGAACGCCGCGGCCGAGGTCGCGCACGCCCAAGAGTTTGACTTCGTTATAATCAATGAGTTGTTCGAGCGGGCCCTGTTTGATCTCAAGGCCATCGTCCATGCCCAGCGGCTCACGTTCGCCGCCCAGCGTATCGCCCGCGGCGATACCTTCAAAGCGCTCAACATCCTCTGACCCCAAGTCCGTTTACTGGAGCCGCCCATGGCACGCATCACCGTCGAAGATTGTCTGGAAAAGATCCCCAACCGCTTTCAACTCGTGTTGGCAGCCACCTACCGCGCCCGCATGCTGAGCCAGGGTCATGCGCCCAAGATTGAAAGCAAGAACAAGCCCGGCGTGACCGCCTTGCGCGAAATTGCCGAGGGCAAAATTGGTCTGGAAATGCTCAAGAAAGTGCCGCTCTGATCGCGTCTTGAGCTTCACAAAACAGCACCGCATCGCGGTGCTTTTTTTCGTCTGCGCACGGCTCTGTCATCAATCCCTCACGGAAGAGGGCATCACCCGGGGAACGCACAAGGCGGCAAAGGCGATCACAGGCTAAAGTACCGGCATGTCCACCCTAGCCGACTCAGGCTCTCTTTTGTCTTCAGATGACCAGGCGCATCCAGCCGCGAGTGCAGCTGCGGCGAGCTTTGCCGGGCTGTTGGCCAAGCTGGACTATCTGAGCTTGGGAGACATCGAGAGCATCCGGCAGGCTTACCGATTTGCAGACGAAGCACACCTCGGGCAGTTGCGAAAAAACGGTGATCCCTACATCACCCATCCGATTGCGGTGGCGGCTCAATGTGCGGAATGGAAGCTCGATGCCCAGGCACTGATGTCGGCGCTGATGCACGACGCCATTGAAGACTGCGGTGTGACAAAGGAAGAACTGGTGGAACGCTTTGGCGCACCGGTGGCCGATCTGGTGGATGGATTGACCAAGCTGGAGAAGCTGGAGTTCGACACCCGCGAGCAGAACCAGGCCGAGTCGTTTCGCAAGATGCTGCTGGCCATGGCCAAAGATGTGCGCGTCATCCTGATCAAGCTGGCCGACCGCACCCACAACATGCGCACCATGGGCGACATGCCTCGCAGCAAGTGGCAGCGTATCAGCAGCGAGACGCTGGAAATCTACGCTCCGATCGCTCACCGCCTGGGGCTGAACTTCACCTACCGCGAACTGCAGGACCTGGCCTTTCGATTCCTGCACCCCTGGCGCTACGAAGTGCTGTCCAAGGCCCTCAACAAATCGCGCAACCGCCGTCGCGACCTGATCTCCCGTGTCCAGAAGGAAGTGGAATCCGTTTTCGCTCGCCAGGGCATGGCGGTGCGCATCATGGGCCGTGAGAAGACGCTGTATTCGGTCTACCGCAAGATGGACAACAAACACCTGTCGTTCTCGCAAGTCACTGATGTGTACGGTTTTCGCATCGTTGTGCCCGAGTTGACCGACTGCTACACCGGCCTGGGCGTGCTGCACCAGCTCTACAAGCCCCTGCCAGGCAAGTTTCGCGACTACGTCGCCATTCCCAAAGTCAACGGCTACCAGTCTTTGCACACCACCCTGATCGGCCCGTTCGGTACCAACATTGAATTCCAGCTGCGCACACATGCGATGGACGTGGTGGCTGAATCCGGCGTGGCCGCTCACTGGCTCTACAAGGCCAGCGAACCCGGCAGCGACATGTCGCAGCGACTGGGCACGCAATGGCTGCAGTCGCTGCTGGACATCCAGCAAGAGACGCACGACGCAGGAGAGTTCTGGGACCACATCAAGATCGACCTGTTTCCCGACGCGGTCTACGTGTTCACACCCAAAAGCAAGATCATGGCCCTGCCGCGCGGCGCGACCGTGATGGACTTTGCCTACGCCATCCACAGCGACGTGGGCAACCACACAGTGTCGGCTCGCATCAATGGCGAACAACGCCCGCTGCGCACCGAGCTGGCCAACGGTGACGTGGTGGAGATCATCACCGCCGAAAGCGCCGAGCCCAACCCGGCCTGGCTCTCGTTCGTGAAAACCGGACGCGCGCGCTCCAAAATCCGTCACCACCTCAAGACGGTAGCGCAGGAAAAGTCGCACGAGCTGGGCGAGCGCATGCTCAGCCAGGCGCTGCGATCAGAAGGCTTGGCCGCCCTGCCCGCAGAAGATGGCGAATACCAAAGCACGTGGGAAAAACTGCTGCGCTTCACCGGCAACAAGACGCGCGATGAGCTGTTGTCCGATATCGGCATGGGCAAACGCATCGCCAGCATGGTGGGCAAAAAGCTCGCGGTTTTGTTGTCGGAAATGGGGCTCAAACCCGATGCGCTGTTGATCAGTACCGAACGCTACGCCAGTGGTCGCGACGAATCGGCCTCGCAAGGCGTCGTCACGCTCGATGGCAGCGAAGGCCTTTCGGTGCAGTACGCACCCTGTTGCAAGCCCATCCCAGGCGATCGAATCGTGGGTTACCTGGGCCGCGGTGAGGGTTTGGTGGTGCACGCCGAGGAATGCCCAACAGGCAAACGACTGCTGCTGCGCGACAGCGAGCGGTTCCTGGAGGTTGAGTGGGCAGACGAGCCGGTGCGCTCGTTCGAGACAACGGTGGTTGTGACTGTGACGAACGGCAAGGGCGTGCTGGCGCGCGTGGCGTCGAGCATTGCATCCGCCGAGGCCGATATCACCCATGTGGACATGGGCGACGAACCTGCACAGACCGCCACCGATATCCGCTTCTCGGTCTCGGTGCGAGATCGCCAGCATCTCGCCGACGTGTTGCGCAGTCTCAAGCGCACGACTTCAGTCATCAAGGCCCTGCGCTTCAAACCGGTCAAAGCCTGATCAGGCACCGCTCAGGGGCGCCGGATAGCTCACCGACAACACTTCCAACTCCTGCGTGCCCCCCGGCACAACCAGGCGAACCACATCGCCCACTTTGGCCTTGAGCAGCGCGCGCGCCACCGGCGACACCCAGCTGATCTCGCCCTGCGAACTGTCGGCTTCATCCACCCCGAGGATGGTGACGGTGGTTTCAACTCCCGTGTCGTCGGCGTAGGTCAACGTTGCACCGAAAAAGACCTGGTCGCCACCGTGGTGCAGCGAGGCATCGACCACGTCGGCGATCTCCAGCCGGCGCGTGAGGAAACGGATGCGCCGGTCGATCTCGCGCAGGCGCTTCTTGCCATAAAGGTAATCGCCGTTTTCCGATCGGTCACCATTGATTGCGGCCCAGTGCACGATCTCGACGATCTTGGGTCGCTCGTCGTCGATCAATGTGAACAGTTCGGCGCGAAGACGGTCGTAGCCGGCCCGGGTGATGTAGTTCTTGCCACCGGGCACCGGCGGGGGCGATGGGAGATCATCGTCCTCGTCCTGATCGGACTCTTTGGTGAATGCCTTGCTCATGGTGGCCTTTCGCCGCT
>JANPKR010000096.1:0-4558 GCA_031426175.1 Hydrogenophaga sp.
CCCTTGAGCCAGGCCTCGCCCTTCTGATCGCCCAGACGCTCGACCACCGTGGAGAACAGCGAGAGGTTATAGGGATGCGACCCAGAGCGCGTGCAGACCATGCCTTTGAGTTTGGGATCGGCGAGCTGCTCGTAAGTTGCCACGTCGGCGGCTTTGACGCGCATCGGGTCGTACACGATCACGCGGGCGCGGGTGGAAAAGCCGGTCCAGGTAACGCCACCCTCGCCCGGTGTTGCGCGCAGGTTGGCGGGGATGGCCGCGTCGAGCTTGGCCGACTGGATTGGCTGGAACAGACCCTGGCTGTCGGCAGAAGCCATGCGGGCAGCATCGACCAGCATGATGACATCGGCAGGCGACGCCGCACCTTCGGCGCGAAGACGCGCAACGATGCCGGCGTCGTCCGCGTCCACGCGGTTGATCTTGATGCCTGTGGTCTTGGTGAAAGTGTCGTACATCACCTCGTCGGTCTGGTAGTGCCGCGCTGAGTAAAGATTGAGCACCTTGTCCTGCGCGAGCGCCTGGCCTTGAAGGCCCAGTGTTGCAGCCACTGCGGCCACGGCAATCGAGAGTTTTCGGAACGTTGTCATGGTGGTCCTTGGGAAGTTGAAATGAAGCAAAGACGGCTGCGGGTCAGACTTGCGGCCTCGGTACGTACCGGATAATTGCGACGATGCTAACACTAACGCGAATTATTCTCAATAAGTATTGCAAGGCTTGGGGTCTTGTTCCGATGCTTGCCTTGCTCTCCGCCTGCTCCACCGTGCAAGGCCCTGCAGAGCCGCCGCCAGTTGCTCAAAGCCAGGTGCAACCCTCCGTGACCCAGCCGGCCGGCGTGACTCCTGTCCTGCGAGCCCCTCGGCTCGGTCTGGCGCTGGGTGGCGGCGCGGCGCGTGGCTTCGCTCATGTGGGCGTGATCCAGGTGCTGGAGGAAAACGGTATCCGCCCCGACGTGCTGACAGGCACGTCAGCGGGCAGCCTGGTGGCCGCGCTCTACGCCAGCGGCAAGACGCCCACCGAGCTGGAGCGGGTGGCCATGAGCATGGACGAGGTCACCCTCACCGACTGGGCATTGCCCATCCTGGGCCGTGGTCTCCTGCGCGGTGATGCGCTGGCGCGCTACGTGAGCCAGGCGGTCGATGGCCGCACGATCGAGAGCATGGCGCTGCCCCTGGGCATTCTGGCCACCGATCTGGGCACCGGGCAAGGCGTGCTGTTTCGCCGGGGTGACGTGGCGCAGGCGGTGCGTGCCTCCAGCGCTGTGCCGGGACTGTTTGCCCCGGTGGGCATTGCAGGGCGCGAATACGTCGACGGCGGTCTGGTCGCGCCCGTGCCTGTGCAACAGGCGCGCGACATGGGGGCCGAGGTGGTGCTGGCGGTGGACATTTCCAGCGCACCCGAAGGCAATCTGGCCGTGGGCAACATCCGCGTGTTGCTGCAGACCTTCGCCATCATGGGCCGGAGCATCAACCGCCACGAATTGGCCACCGCAGACGTGGTGGTGCGCCCGGCGCTCGCCGGGGTGGGCAGCGCTGACTTTGCGTCGCGCAAGCGGTCCATCGAAGCGGGCCGGGCGGCGATGCTGGCGGCGCTGCCGCAGCTCAAAGCTCAACTGGCCCGGCAGAAACCGGTGAACAGCACCCGGCCATAAAAAAAGCCCCTGTCTTGCGACAGGGGCTTAAGGGGTCCGATGAAATCGAATTTCGAAAAGGACCCGAGGAGACAACCAGAAGAACGGGTTTGATCTGAAACCTGTTCCCGTGAGAGTCAGGCAGATCGTGCAGTGATGCTAGTTTGCGGCTGGACATGAAAACCCGGGCCGCCGATCAACGGCACGATCAACCGCTTGTTCAGCGCTTTTTGGCAACCGACTTCGAAGCGTTCACAGCGGATGCCGTCACGGTGTTGAAGTTGGCTTCGGCCATTTCGGTGGCTTGCTTGACAGCTTTCTGCACCGATTCCATGGCGTTGTTGGCGGCGGACACGGCGCTCTTCATCACGGCCACGGCGGTTTCGGAACCGGCGGGGGCGTTCTTGGAAGCGTTGTCGACAACAGCCATGAATTTCTTCTGGGTGTCGCTGGCTTGCGCTTCAGCGGCCTTGCCGAACTCGGCGGTCGTGCCTTGGGCAATGTCGTACAGGTGGCGGCTGTAAGCCACGGTCTTTTCGGCCAGGGGTTGCATCAGGCTGGCTTGCAGTGTGAGCAGTTCCTGGGCGTCTTTGACGCTCAGCAGGGCCTGGGTGCTGTTGGCGGACTCGGACATGGCGGCCTTGGTGGCTTGCATGTTGAGTTCAACCAGCTTTTCCACGCCTTCGAAGGCTTTCTGGGTCAGACCAAAAATGGTCTCGATGTTGGCTTTCTGGGCGGCAATCATTTGTTCGGCGGTCAGCATATTCGTACTCCTAAACTTGGGTGAAACAGGGTTTAGTTGAAGGCTGCTGGGAACAGGGCGCTGTCTGGACGCTTTTGCTTTTTGTTCACATTGCTGCACTGCAACATAACCGCGATTATAGGGATAACCCCTGGCGGCGCAAGCGGTTTTTGTTGCGCTGCACCATTCTAGATGGGGTGGCCTAAAAGGCGCGCCCACCCACCGAATACCCGAGGCGGACACAATCCCTCGTGTCCTCACCTCCGTGCGCACCGCCTTGCAAGCCTTCTACGCCGACCACTTCGTTCTGCCGCTGCCCGCAGGGCACCGTTTTCCCATGGCCAAGTACGCGAGGTTGCGCGAGCGTCTGGCCCTGGAGTTGCCGCAGGTGAGCCTGCTCGAAGCACAACCAGCCAGTGACGGAGAGCTGGCGCTGGTGCACACACCTGCCTACATACAGGCCGTGAGCAGCGGCACCCTCGCACCGGCTGCCCAGCGCGAAATCGGATTTCCGTGGAGTCCGGCCATGGCCGAGCGCGCGCGACGGTCGGTGGGCGCCACGGTGCAGGCCTGCCGCAGTGCCATGGCTGGCGAAGGTCTTGCAGCGAACCTGGCCGGTGGCACGCACCACGCATATGCGGACAAGGGCAGCGGCTTCTGTGTCTTCAACGATGCAGCCGTGGCCGCCCGGCTGATGCAGGCCGAACACGCCCGCGCGAACCGGGCACGCGGCATGCTTCGAGTCGCCATCGTCGATCTCGATGTACACCAAGGGAACGGCACGGCGCGGATCTTTGCGCACGACGATTCGGTGTTCACGCTCTCTCTGCACGGCGCCAAAAATTTCCCGTTCCGCAAGGAGCCGAGCGACCTCGATGTGGAGCTGCCCGATGGTTGTAGCGATGCCGAGTATCTGGAGGCACTGGAGCGCGCGCTCGAAGAACTGGAGCGGCGTTTCGAACCTGGACTGGTGATCTATCTTGCGGGCGCAGACCCTCACGAAGGCGACCGCCTGGGTCGCCTCAAGCTGACCTTCGACGGGATGGAGGCGCGCGACCGCCGCGTGATGGACTGGGCCTGGACGCGTCGGCTGCCGTTGGCCTTCGTGATGGCGGGTGGTTATGGCACCGACATGGAGGCCACCGTGCAGGTGCAGATGAATACCTACCGCACGGCGGTGGAATACCAGGCTCGCTGGCGGGCAGCGCCGCCCGCCTCGATGACAGTCGCGACAGGCTCGGGCAGCGAGCGCTGGCACAATCCCGCGCCATGAGCAATCCAGCCCCGGCCACGCGCCCGCAACCCTTGTCGCGCAGCGCCTATCGGGTGCTGCGTTCGATCACCACCCGCTGGGCCGACAACGACGTCTACGGTCATGTGAACAACGTGGTGTACTACAGCTGGTTTGACACGGCGGTCAACGCCCACCTGATCGAGCAAGGCGCGCTCGACATCCACCACGGTCCGGTGATCGGTCTCGTGATCGAGACGCAATGCAATTACTTTGCGCCGCTGGCGTTTCCACAAACCGTGTGGGCTGGTCTGCGGGTGGCGCACTTGGGCCAGTCCAGTGTGCGTTATGAGGTGGGTCTGTTTGCCGATGGCGAAGACCTGGCTGCCGCGTGTGGCCACTTCGTGCACGTCTATGTGGATCGTCAAACGCGCCGGCCTGTGCCCTTGCCCGAGCCCTTGAAGAAAACCCTGGAGACCCTGCTATGAGCCACAACCCCGCCGCGCCTGTGATCGACGCCGTCAGCGTCGACACCGCGATCACCAGCCGCATGTCGGCGCGCGCCTTTCTGCCGCAGGCAGTGCCGCGGGCCACGCTGGAGCACCTGCTGCAGGTGGCCAGCCGAGCGCCTTCGGGCACCAACACGCAGCCCTGGAAGGTCTATGTGTTGCAGGGCCAGAGCCGCGATACGCTGGTGGACAAGGTCTGCGCCGCGCACGACGCGCTGCGCGCCGATCCGTCACTGGCTTCCGAGTACCGCGAGGAATACGACTATTACCCCGAAAAGTGGGTGAGTCCTTTCATCGATCGCCGGCGCGAAAACGGCTGGAGCCTGTATGGCCTGCTGGGCATCACCAAAGGCGACAAGGACAAGATGCACGCGCAACACCAGCGCAACTACCGCTTTTTCGACGCACCGGTCGGCCTGATGTTCACGCTGGACCGCGTGATGGGTCGC
>JANPKR010000097.1:0-2861 GCA_031426175.1 Hydrogenophaga sp.
GGAACATTGGAGGTCATGGGCAGGCGGTCCGATCGGTGTGAGCTGACGGGTGCTGGTGGCCTCGGTGCCGGCCCGAGGTGTTCTTCTGTTACGAATTTTCGCACACCACCGGTCAGCAAGACACCCAACCGGGGCGGGGTATCCGATGTCAGTGGGCGATCGCATCCAGCACCACACGAACGCGCAGGCCACGGCCTTCAGCGCCGTGGTCAAGATGCAGATGTGTGCCGTGCACCCGCGCGATCTCGTCTGCGATCGCCAGGCCCAGCCCGTTGCCTTCGCCAGCCGTGCCGGGCACGCGGTAAAAGCGCTGCAACACACGCAGGCGCTCGTCGGCCGGGATGCCCGGCCCGTCGTCTTCCACCTCGATCCAGACCCGCTCGTCCTGAGGCTTGGGCCCACTCCCGCAGCGCAGGGTGATGCGCCCGCCCGCCGGGGTGTACTTCACCGCGTTGTCCACCAGGTTGATCAACAGTTCGCGCAAAAGCCAGGCGTGGCCGAGTGTCTGGGCGGGCTCCGTCTCCAGTCCCAGGTCCATCTGTTTGCTGCTGGCGGCATCGAGGTAGAGGCCAAGGATGTTTTCGCACAGCTCGGCCAGGTCGACCTGTTGCAGGGCTTGGGCATCTCCGCCCATGGCGTCGACCCGGGACAGGGCCAGCAACTGGTTGGCCAGTTGCGACGTGCGGCGCGTGGCATCGCGCAGCTTCAGCACTTGGTCGGCGCGCAGGCTGAGCGTTTCGCTCCCGCCGAGGCTGCGCGCGGCCTGGGCCCAGGCTTCCACCTGCGACTGCAACCCCGCCAGCGGTGTGCGCAGCTGGTGTGCGGCGTCGGCCACAAAACGCCGCTGCGCCTCGGTCTGCGCGTTGACCAGGCCGAAAAGGCGGTTGAGCGAATCCACCAATGGCTGCACCTCCACTGGTGCGGTTTCTGCGCTGATGGGGCTGAGGTCGCGCGGCGAGCGGCGTTCCACCGCCTGCTTGAGATCGATCAAAGGCCGGAGCGCCCGCGCCACACCCCAGGTGACCACGCCAGCCGCCACGAGAAACAGAACGAGGTTGGGCAGCATCACGCGCATGAGCACGGAGCTGGCCCAGTGCTGCTGCGCGTCGGACCCGTCGGCGAGCAGCACGATGAGATCTCCCGCCGAAGATCGCGTGCGCTGTGCCACAACCCGGTAGGTGACGCCGCCTTCCACCACGCTCAAGAATTCAGCACCGTCGGTGGCGGGCAGAACGGTGGGCAACCACCGTTCACCCAGGAGCTGGATGCCCTGGGCGTCGAACACGCCAAAGGCTGAAAGGCCTTTGCGCTCCTGCAGAAACTCTTCCACCGGTGGCGCCAGCAGAAGGGCAAGCGCGGGCGCGTCGAGCACATCGTTGGCGCTGAGCAGCGGCTCATCGAGCGAGGCCGGGCCGCGGGCAGCGATGTCCATCACCACGACCGAATCGGCCAGCAAGGGCACCAGCCGCAGCAGGCGCTGGTCTTGTTGCAAGGCGGCGGTGCCGGCGCTCTGGAAATGGAACACCACACTGACCGCGCCGATGAGCGCGATGGTGATGAGCAGCAGCACCAGCAAGCGCCGCTGCAGCCCCCAGATCATGCCGGGGGCGGGGTTGCTTTCAGGTCGAGGCCACATCGCCTGTGGCCACGGTCATTTCCAGCCGGTACCCGAAACCCCGGATGGAACGCAGGCACACGCCCGCCGGCTCCAGGCGGGCGCGCAGGCGGGAGATGTAGACCTCGATGGTGTTGGGCGTGATCTCCTTGTCCCACCCGGTGAGCGCCTGCAGCAGCTTGTCTTTGGCGGCGGGCTTGGGTGCCTGCAGCAGCAGGTATTCAAGCACGGTCCACTCGCGCGGGCCCAGCTCCAGCGGCTCGCCCGCGAGCGTGATGCGGCGCAGCGCCGTGTCCATCTCCAGCGGACCGAAGCCCAGCACAGCGGAGGTGGCGGCCTGCGAGCGCCGCAGCAGGGCGCGCAGGCGCGCCAGCAACTCGGGCAATTCGAAAGGTTTGACCATGTAGTCGTCGGCACCAAGGTCCAGGCCCTGCACGCGGTCGTGCAGCGCATCGCGCGCGGTGAGAATGAGCACCGGCATCTTCAGCCCCGAGGTGCGCAGACGCCGGGTGAGTTCGAGCCCGTCGATGCCGGGCAGGCCGATGTCGACGATGGCAAGGTCAAAGCTGTCGCTCTGCAACGCCCGCTCGGCGCGCTCGGCACTGGGCACCCAGTCCACCGTGTAGCCAGCGTTGCACAGCCCCAGCTTGATCCCGCTGGCCACCATCACGTCGTCTTCGACCAGAAGCAAACGCACGGTCAGTGGGATTTGATCATCGTGCCGAATGGCTCGTTTCCGAGCACTTCGAGCAGCAGCGCATGAGGCACGCGGCCATCGATGATGTGCACCGCATTCACACCGCTCTTGGCCGCGTCCAGCGCGCCAGCGATCTTGGGGATCATGCCGCCGGAGATGGTGCCGTCTTCCACCAGGGCGTCGATCTGCCGGGGGGTGAGTTCGGTGAGCAACTGGCCGTCCTTGTCGAGCACGCCGCGAATGTTGGTGAGCATGAGCAGCTTCTCGGCCTGCAGCACGGTGGCCAGCTTGGCGGCCACCACATCGGCGTTGATGTTGTAGCTCTCGTTGTGCTCACCGAATCCGATCGGGCTGACCACGGGAATGAACTGGTCGTCCTGCAAGGCCTTGACCACACTGGGGTCGATACTCACGATATCGCCGACCTGACCCACGTCGTGCTCCAGGCTCGGGTCCTTCGGGTCGGCCAGGCGCAGCTTCTGCGCGCGGATCATGGCGCCGTCGCGCCCGGTCAGGCCAACGGCCTTGCCGCCAGCCTGGTTGATCAGG
>JANPKR010000098.1:0-6935 GCA_031426175.1 Hydrogenophaga sp.
ATGACATGAGCGGCAACAATTCGAACACCAGATTTCCTTTCCTCGATCGCGATCACAGCATCCTGGCTTTCAACGAACGCGTCATGGACTGGGCCCGCCGCCCCGACGTGCCGTTGTTGGAACGCCTGCGCTACCTCAGCATCGTCTCCAGCAATCTCGACGAGTTTTTCGAGGTTCGCGTCGCTCCCCACCTCACCGCCGCCCAGGCCAACGAACAGCGTGGGCTCTACACCGCTCAGTCCTTCGAGCGGCTGGCTGAAAAAATCCACGAACTGGTGGCCCAGCAGTACGCCATTTACAACGACGAGTTGCTGCCGCTGCTGGAGAAAAAGGGCATCAAGCTCATTTCGCACGGCGAACGCAACCCGCGCCAGCGGCGCTGGGTCAAGGAGTTTTTCATCAACGAAGTGCAGCCGCTGCTGATGCCGGTGGGCCTTGACCCAGCGCACCCGTTTCCGCAGGTGGCCAACAAGTCGCTCAACTTCATCGTTCGCCTGGCGGGCAAGGACGCCTTCGGACGAGAAAACGAAATCGCCATCGTGAAGGTGCCGCGCATACTCCCGCGCTTCTTCCGCATGCCGCCCATCAAGGGCTCCAAACAGACCCACTTCGTTTCCATCTCCAGTCTGATCCGCTCCCACCTGGGCGACCTGTTTCCCGGCCGGCAGGTCACCGAGTTTTCGCAGTTTCGCGTCACGCGCCACTCCGATCTCGCGGTGGACGAGGAAGAAGTGAAAAATCTGCGCACTGCACTGCGCAAGGGTCTGCAGCAACGCCACTACGGTCAGGCTCTGCGGCTCGAGGTGTCAGCGGGTTGTTCGGAGTTCCTTGCCGACTTTCTGTTGAAGCAGTTCGCCCTGCCTTTCAAGGCGCTGTACCGGGTGCCTGGACCGGTGAACCTGGTGCGTTTGAATCAGTTGATCGACAAGGTGGACGCACCCGCCCTTCGCTTCGAGGCTTACAACGGGGGCTGGCCTGCCCAGCTCACGCCGGGGCAGTCGTACTTCGAGCGGCTGCAGCAGGGTGACGTGCTGATCCACCAGCCCTACGAGAGTTTCGATGCCGTGCTGGCCTTTCTGCGCGAAGCGGTTGAAGACCCCGACGTTCTGGCCATCAAGCAGACCATCTACCGCACCGGTGCCAAGTCGGAGCTGATGAACCTGCTGCGCGAAGCCGTGCGCCGCGGCAAGGAAGTGACCGCGGTGGTGGAGCTCAAGGCCCGATTCGATGAAGAGGCCAACATCAATTACGCCGAGAGGCTGGAGTCGGTGGGTGCGCAGGTGGTCTACGGCGTGGTGGGCCTCAAGACGCACGCCAAAATGCTGTTGGTGACCCGCCGCGAAGCGAGTGGTCTCAAGCGTTACGCCCACCTGTCCACCGGCAACTACAACCCGGGCACCGCCCGGCTCTACACCGATCTCAGCTACCTCACGGCGGACGACGCGCTCACTGCCGACCTGGAGCAGATCTTCCTGCACCTCGCGAGCCAGAACCGCCTGCCCAAGCTCAACAAGGCATTGATCGCTCCGTTTCATTTGCACAAGGCCATGCTCGACAAGCTGGAGGCAGCCGGAGCGGCCGCCAAGGCCGGGCAAGAGGCGCGCGTGATCGTGAAGATGAACGCGCTGACCGACGAACAACTGGCGCGCGCGCTGGCCACGGCTTCGCAGCAGGGTGTGAAGATCGACCTCATCATCCGTGGCGCATGCATCCTGCCAGCGCAGGTGCCCGGCTTCACCGACAACGTGCGCGTGCGCTCGGTGATCGGGCGCTTGCTGGAACATTCCAGGGTGTTCTATTTCCGCACCGCAGATGCCGAGGAGCTGTGGCTCTCGAGCGCCGACTGGATGAACCGCAACATGTTGCGCCGCATTGAACTGGCCTGGCCCGTGACCGACACTGCGCTGCGCCACCGAATCATGGATGAGTGCCTCTCGGCTTACCTTCATGACACCAAGGATGCCTGGCTGCTGCAGCAAGACGGTCGTTATGTGCCGGCCAGCGTCGGTGGCAATGGTCGCGCCCGGGGTGCAATGCACTCGGCGCAGGCCAGTCTGATGGCGCGCTATGGAAGCAAGGGATAAGCAGGGACTGTGATGGAAGGCCGCACCATGGACTTGATTCTCTGGCGACACGCCGAAGCCCATGAGCACCCCGACCTGCTCGCGGGCGTGCCAGGGGACGTCAAAGACCTTTCACGGCGCCTCACCCCGCGCGGTGAAAAGCAGTCTGCGCGCATGGCTGCTTGGCTGGACCGCCAGTTGCCTGAAGGCGCGCGCATCTTCAGCAGCCCGGCTTCACGCTGCGAACAAACCGCCATGGCACTCGGTCGCAAGTTCAAGCTTCGTGAGGAGTTGTTGCCCGAAGGCGATCCGCTGGCCGTGCTGGAACTGGTGCAGTGGCCGCAGGGCAAGTCGCCGGTGCTGGTGGTGGGGCATCAGCCCACGCTGGGGCGGGTGATTGCACGGTTGCTCAACCTGGCCGAGGACGATTGCTCGGTGAAGAAGGGCGCCCTTTGGTGGCTGCGGTACAGGGAGCGCGCCAGCGGCAATCAGACCGTGGTGGTCACCGTGCAGACCCCCGAACTGATCTGAACGAAACCCGGGGCAGAGCCCCGGGCGGTCTTCAGGACGCTGCGACCTTCTTGGCGGGGGCAGCGACTTTTTTTGCAGCAGGCTTGGCCGCCACTTTTTTGGCGACCGGTTGAACGGTGTCTTTGGCCGCAGGCCTTGCCACGGATTTGACAGGCGCTTTGGCAGCTGCCTTCACCACCGCTTTCACCGCAGGTTTGGCGACGGGCTTGGTCACAGGTTTCTTTGCGGCCTCGATTTTCTTTTCTGCGCCGGTGGGTCGGCCAGTTTTGAGTGTGGGCACGGCCGTCAGTGCAGCTTTGAAGGCAGCGTCATTCAGACTTTGCAAAGCCATGAGGCCAGCGCGCAGCAGCTCGCTTTTCTTCACACTGGTGCCCAGCGCGATGGCGCGGGTCTTGAGCGTTTCAATGGCGGCGAACTCCGCCTTGGGTATGGTGAAGCTGTCGCGCACGAGCTTGGGCTTTTTGGTGGTCTGGCTGGCCATGAATGCACTCCGTTCAAAGGAAAAAAGGAGAGCAGTATAAACCGTATAAATCGTTTATACGGTTGTGACAACAGGGTGACAGATGCGTGACGCTGCAAGGATTGCGCAACCGATCAGCGGATGTCTGCTGTGAACTTCCATGCCGATTTTTGCCAGGCCAACACTTCTTCACCCAGCAACCACGCCGACTGAGGGTAGCGCTTGGCCCAGCCCGGGTGGGTGGCCAGCTTGAACGCGCGCGACTTGTAGCTGAGCGTGACCGACTCGTGTTCGGGCATCTGGCGTGCGTGGCAGAGCAACACGGCCAGTCGCAGCGCCATGAGTTGTTTGGCAAACAGCTCATCCTGCAGGGCCTCTTCGAGCTTGCGCAGTTTGCCGCGCTGGCCCAGCACCAGCTGGCTCATGCGGTGCAACTCTGGCAATGAGAAGCCGCGGGCGTCCACGTTGTCCAATATGTAGGCGCCGTGGTGGTGTGAGCGCTCGTGCGAAATGTGGGTGCCGATCTCGTGCAGCCGGGCCGCCCATGCCAGCTTCTGCGAGTAACGCTCGTTCTGCGAGTCCAGCGCAGCAATTTGCGCGAAGAGGGCCGTGCTCACTGTGCTCACCCGTTTTCCCTGAGCCTCATCGGCCGAGAAGCGGTGGGTCAACCAGTTCACGGTGCGCTCGCGCACATCACCGCCGTCGGTGTCGCGGTCAATGAGGTCATACAGCGCGCCGTGGCGCAGCGCGCCCTGGGCTGGCAGCATCTGCTCGATGCCGAACAGGTCAAAGATGGCGCGCAGCACGCTCACGCCGCCGCCGATCACCGGGCGGCGGTCGTCCTTCAGTCCTTCAAGGCGCAGCTGATCGACGTTGCCCGCCTTGATCATGCGGTCGGTGAGCCAGTCCAGCCCTGAGCGCGTCACAACACCGGACGCCCAGCCGTTGGCGGCCAGCATGTCCGCCACGGCGCCCACCGTGCCTGACGAGCCGTACGCCACTGTCCAGTCGGCAGGTGGAAATTTGTCCAGTGCTTCGTCGATCACCGCCTTGGCAGCCACCTCGGCCGTTTTGAACGCCGCAGCCGAGAACACCCCGCGCGGAAAGTACCGTGTCGACCACGCCACGCTGCCCAATCGGTACGACTCCATGTTGCGAGCCGAATACCCCTGACCCAGGATCATTTCCGTGGAGCGTCCGCCGATGTCGACGACCAGACGTTTTTCGTCCGAGTGCGGCAGCAGGCGAGACACACCCTGATAAATCAGGCGCGCCTCTTCGTAGCCTGACACCACGTCGATCGGGAACCCCAGGATCGTCTGGGCCTGGCGGACGAAATCCTCACGGTTTTTTGCCTCGCGCAGTGTCTGGGTGGCCACGGCGCGCACCTGCTGGCGCTTGAAGCCGTGCAGCCGTTCTGCAAAGCGGGCAAGGCATTCCCAGCCGCGCTCCATGGCCGCCTGGCTGAGGTTTTTTTCCTCATCCAGCCCGTTTCCCTGGCGCACGGTTTCCTTGAGGTATTCGATGCGCTCGATGTGGCCAGAGTGGTAACGGCCGATTTCCAGCCGGAAACTGTTGGAGCCGAGGTCGATGGCGGCAAGTAAGGTACCGTTTTGCATGCGAAAGGGGGTGCGGCGAGCCGGAGCGGCTTCTCGGGGAGCGGGGGAGGGCAGAGCGAGCCCGGATTGTGACGCATGCCCGGGTGGGCCTCTGTGCGCAAACGTGCAGAAGGGACCTCCGCTTCGCCCCCGGGTTTTGTGACAAGCGGCAGATGTCACGAGCTTGTCATATTGCCTGCATAGAGTAACCCTTGTTCTTATTCCCAACCGCAAGGAGTCTCTCAATGATCAACAAGCGCATCTTCCTCCAGGCCGTCGCCGCTGCCGCCATGGCCACCGCCGGCATGGGCTCCGCAGTTGCTGCCGACATCACCGGCGCTGGCGCCACCTTCCCCTTCCCGATTTACGCCAAGTGGGCTGAAGCCTACAAGGCACAGACCGGCACCGGTCTGAACTACCAGTCGATCGGCTCCTCCGGCGGCATCCGCCAGATCCGTGCCAAGACGGTTGCCTTCGGTGCCACCGACGCGCCTGTGCCTGGTGCAGATCTGGACAAAGACGGCATGGTCCAGTTCCCGGCCATCATCGGCGGCACCGTGCCCGTGATCAACCTCGACGGCTTCAAGCCGGGCGAATTGCGCGTGACCGGCCCTGTGTTGGCCGAGCTGTTCATGGGCACCATCAGCAAGTGGAACGACCCCAAACTGGTCGCCCTGAACCCCGGCAAAACCCTGCCCGACCAGAACGTGACGGTGATCCACCGCGCCGACGGTTCGGGCACCACCTTCAACTTCACCGACTACCTGAGCGCCGTGAGCAAGCCCTGGGCCGACAGCGTGGGCAAGGGTGCCGCCGTCAAGTGGCCAGCACCTTCTTCCGTGGGTGGCAAGGGCAACGAAGGTGTGGCTGCGAACGTGAACCGCGTCAAAGGTGGTGTGGGTTACGTCGAGTACGCCTACGTCAAAAAGAACAACATGAACTTCCTTCAGCTGCAAAACGCCGACGGCAAGTACGTGAGCCCGGACGACAAGACCTTCGCATCGGCTGCCGCCGGTGCGGACTGGTTCAGCGTTCCCGGCATGGGTGTGTCGATGGTCAATGCCAAGGGCGCCGAGAGCTGGCCCATCAGCACCGCCTCGTTCATCCTGATGTACAAGGACCCGGCCGACAAGGCCCAGTCCGCCGAAGTGTTGAAGTTCTTCGACTTTGCCTTCAAGAGCGGCAAGGGCATGGCTGCGGAGCTCGACTATGTGCCGCTGCCCGACTCCCTGACCGCCGAAATCCGCTCCAAGGTGTGGTCGCAGATCGCCAAGTAAGTTAGGCTGCTTCCAAATCGTATCCGCCGGTCGGTTCAGTCGGGCCGGCGGATATTGATTTGTGGAGCCGGTACCAACCGGATCGGAGTCAACATGAGCCTGGGAACCACGATGAGTTCGCAACCTGTGTCCATTGAGCTGGACAATCCCAACATGGCGTCGATTGCCAAACGGCAACGGTTCCACGACGCCCTGTTCCACCGCATCACCCAGAGCTTTTCTCTGCTGGTGCTGATTGCCCTGATGGGCATCATCGTCTCGTTGTTCATCAACGCCTGGCCCACGTTTCAGAAGTTCGGATTCAACTTCATCTGGCGCGTCGAGTGGGACATCATCAATGAAGAATTCGGTGCTGCGATCGCAATCGTCGGCACCATTGCCAGCGCCTCCATCGCCATGCTGATCGCCGTTCCGCTGGCTTTCGGCATTGCGCTGTTCCTCACCGAGACCTGCCCTGTTTGGCTGCGTCGTCCGCTGGGTACCGCGGTCGAGTTGCTGGCGGCTGTGCCGTCCATCATTTACGGCATGTTCGGCCTGTTTGTGTTTGCCCCGCTGTTCGCTGATTACTTTCAGGTTCCGGTGCAAAACGTGCTGGGCGGTATGCCGCTGGTGGGCTTTTTGTTTGGTGGCAGCACCAACGGTTTCGGCATTCTGGCCGCCGGTATTGTGCTGGCCTTCATGGTGCTGCCTTTCGTGGCGGCCGTGATGCGCGATGTGTTCGAAATCGTGCCGCCCATCCTGCGCGAGTCGGCCTACGGCCTGGGCTGCACGACTTGGGAGGTGGTGCGCCGCGTGGTGTTGCCCTACACGCAGAAGGGCGTCATTGGCGGCATCATGCTGGGCCTTGGCCGTGCCTTGGGCGAGACCATGGCGGTCACCTTTGTGATCGGCAACGCCAACCGCATGCCGACCTCGCTGTTCTCGCCAGGCACCTCGATTGCCTCCACCCTGGCCAACGAATTTGGCGAAGCAGCCGACTTCCACCTCTCCACCCTGTTTGCGCTGG
>JANPKR010000099.1:0-2887 GCA_031426175.1 Hydrogenophaga sp.
AGCACCATCTCACCCGCGGCCGGCAAGTGCGCCGCGTAACGTTGGAAATACCACTGCGTGCGCTCGCGGTCGTTGGGCGCGGGGAGCGCAGCCACGCGGCACACACGCGGGTTCAGGCGCTGGGTGATGCGTTTGATCACACCACCTTTGCCCGCCGCGTCGCGGCCTTCGAAAATGATCACCACCTTGTGCCCGGTGGCCACCACCCAGTCCTGCAGCTTCACCAGCTCGGCCTGCAGACGGAACAGCTCCCGGAAATACATTTGCCGTTCGGCCTTGTGCTGCCTCAAGGCTTCCGCGTCGTGTGACTCGTCGACGCGGTCCTCGATTTCCATTTCCAGTTCTTCGTCGTATCCATCCATCAAATCGGCGTGGATGCGGCGCAGCAACTCGTCCTGACCGTCGAACATGAGGGGCTCCGTGAAGACAAAAGCCTTGAGATTAGGCGTGACCAGTGACAACCTCGTGACGCACAGCTGCCGCATAATCCCACGCTGATTGACGTTTACGTCAACGTCAAACAACCACTCAACGAGACAGGAGCACAACATGGACATTCAAGGCAAGGTATTCATCGTCACCGGCGGCGCATCGGGTCTGGGCGAAGGCACGGCGCGCATGCTGGCGGCCAACGGCGGCAAGGTGGTGATTGCCGACATGCAGGTGGACAAAGGCGAGGCCGTGGCGAGAGAGATCGGTGGCGCCTTCGTGAAATGCGATGTGAGCAGCGAAGCCGACGGCCAGGCCGTGGTGGCCCAGGCGCTGTCGATGGGCAAGCTCATGGGCCTGGTGAACTGCGCGGGCATCGCGCCGGCCGAAAAGACCGTGGGCAAAAATGGCCCGCACAACCTGGGCGTCTACACGAAAACCATCATGGTGAACCTGGTGGGCAGCTTCAACATGATCCGGCTGACGGCAGACGCCATGTGCAAGAACGAACCCGAAGCCACTGGCGAGCGCGGCGTGATGATCAGCACCGCCAGCGTGGCAGCCTACGACGGCCAGATCGGCCAGGCCGCCTACGCGGCGAGCAAGGGCGGCATCGTGGGCATGACGCTGCCGATCGCGCGCGACCTCTCGCGCAACGGCATCCGCAACATGACGATAGCGCCCGGGATTTTCGGTACGCCCATGCTGTTCGGCATGCCGCAAGAGGTGCAGGACGCGCTGGCCGCCAGCGTGCCCTTCCCCAGCCGACTGGGCACGCCCGCCGACTACGCCAAGCTGGCCAAACACATCATTGAAAACGACATGCTCAATGGCGAAGTGATCCGCCTGGACGGCGCGATCCGCCTGGCACCACGTTGATAGGCTCACCCCCGCGCCGCGCCTGCGGCGCGTCACCCCCTCAAGGGGGCAACATCTGCGGACCGGCGGAGCCGGATCCGCGATGTTCCGGGTTGACTTCCCTTCTTTGACGTTGATGGGACTGCAAATGAAACGTCTTGTATTGATGGTCACCTTGGCGCTGCTGAGCGCCTGCGCTGCGCCGCCCTCAGCGCAGCAGCCCGAAGCCGCGTCGGGCCTCACCGCCAAACCGGGCTGGACCTTTCAACGCCAGGCCGTGGCCGCTGCCAACCCGCTGGCCACCGAGGCGGGTGCGCAGATCCTGCGCGCCGGGGGCAGTGCGGTGGACGCGGCGATTGCGGTGCAGATGGTGCTCACGCTGGTGGAGCCGCAGTCCAGCGGTATCGGCGGCGGCGCATTTCTGTTGCACCACGACGGACGCAAGCTGCAGGCGTTTGATGGCCGCGAAACCGCGCCAGCGGCAGTTGACGAGACACTTCTTTTGAACGCGCAGGGCGAACCTCTGCCGTTTGCCACCGCGGTGAACAGCGGTCGTGCAGTGGGTGTGCCGGGCGCGGTGATGATGCTGGCGCAGGCCCACCGGCAACACGGAAAATTGCCCTGGGCGCGTTCGTTCGATCCCGCCATCCGGCTGGCCGACGACGGTTTTGCGATCAGCCCACGCCTGCACACGCTGCTGGCGGCCGACGTTGCCCTCAAATCCGACCCGGTGGCCGCCGCCTACTTCTACCGCGCCGATGGCCAGCCCCACCGGGTGGGCCATGTGCTGCGCAACCCGGAGCTTGCGCAGGTGCTGCGCAACATCGCTGCGGTGGGTCCCATCGCCTTGCATGAAGGCGTGGTTGCCCGTGCCATCGTGAACAAGGTGCGCCAGCACCCCGCCCTGCCCGGCACGCTGAGCCTTGAGGATCTGAAGACCTACCAGCCGCGCGAGCGCGAGGCGATCTGCTTCGATCACACAGCAGCGCTGCGTGCGCTGCGTATCTGCGGATTTCCTCCACCCAGCTCGGGCGCCATCGCGATCGGCCAGATCCTCGGTCTGCTCGCTCGCACGCAGCAAGCCGCCGCGCCGTTGAGCAACGCCCTACCCCCAACCGACTGGCTGCACAGCTACAACGAAGCGTCGCGGCTGGCATTCGCCGACCGTGCGCAGTTTGTGGCCGACCCGGACTTCGTGGCACCACCCGCTGGCCGCTGGGCCAGCCTGCTGGAGCCGCGCTACCTCGACGACCGCGCCCGCCTCATCACCCTCACGCGAATGCCGCAGGCGCCCGCTGGCCGGCCAGGCGGCGTGCAGAGCAGCTGGGCGCCCATGCCCGACCAGCCCGAACACGGCACCAGCCACATCAGCATCGTGGATGGTCACGGCAACGCGCTGGCCATGACCACCACCATCGAATCGGCCTTCGGCTCCCGCCTCATGGTGGCCACCGACCCCACACGGCCCGGGGGCTTCCTGCTCAACAACGAGCTCACCGACTTCAGCTTTGCGCCACGCGACGCCCAAGGCCAACTGGTGGCGAACCGTGTCGAGCCCGGCAAGCGTCCGCGTTCGTCGATGGCGCCCACCCTGGTGTTT
>JANPKR010000100.1:0-11426 GCA_031426175.1 Hydrogenophaga sp.
AGCCCGACGACCGCACGCAGAGTTTTTTGGAGATCTGGATACCCTGCGGGGCAGAGGGTGTGGCCATCGGCGTGAAGCCACCCGGCCATGCGCAGGCCTTGCCGGCGCTGCGCCAAGGTCAGTCGGGCTCTTGGTTGGGCGCTGATGGCCTGCCCCTGTGCAGCCTGATCTTTCCGAACGACTCGGCGCTGGGCACGGGCAGCACCTGCGCCCTGCTCGCGCTGGCGCCCACCTTCAACCGCCACCCCAAGGCAGCCACCGCGCCCTTTGGTTCATGGCAAGTGACGCTCACCAACACCGGCACCGAGCCGGTGGTGTTCGACGCCTACGTGGAGCGAGACGACGTGGCGCTGGGCCAGAACACCGGCGCGAGGCAGTCGTACTTTGAAGACGAGTGGTACGACATGAGCGGCAACATCGGCAGCTTCGTGGACCACCCGGACAACCCCACCCCCATCCGCCGCAGCGGCACCTTCAACAGTCTCTCGACCGGACAGAACACGGTGAGTGTGGGCGGCATCCGCCGGGAGCCGTCGCTCACAGGCGAGTTCGCACGCTACTCACCGCGCAAGCCCGACCCGGACGCGAGCCGCCCGCAACGCGCTGGTGTGAAGAAAGTGCCCGACACCGTGGCCGCCAGCGACGACAACCCGGCGCTGTGGGGTGTGTTGGGCGCGGGCAGTTTGAGTGGCAGCGTGGTGCGTTTGGCGGGCACCAGCTCTGCTGCGCCGCAGGAAGCACGGCGCCTGATCAACCTGCCCTGATGTTCACCAGCGCGCTGGCAGCGTCTTGAGCAGCCAGATCCAGCGCTCGCGCACCTCGATATAGCCGCCGGTCTCCAGGTCTTTCAGCAGGCGGCTGACCATCTCGCGCGAGCAAGCCAGGTGCTGCGCCATCTGCTGGTGGGTCAGGCGCTCCTTGAGTGCGCGCTCGCCCCGCTCGTTGGGGAGCTGAGCCAGGCTGTTGAGCAGGCGCACGAGACGTCCATACACATCGATGAGGGCCACGCTGCGGGCGCTCTCGGTGGCCAGACGCGCACGGCGGATGAGGCGCGCCATGAGTTCCAGCGCAAACTCGGGATGTTCGGCAATGTAGGCCAGCAAAGTGGCCCGCGTCACCACGGCGCAGACGCTGGGCTCGGCGGCTTCCACATTGGCCGAGCGCGGCCCGCCATCGAGCGACATCTCGCCCACATATTCCAGCGGACCGTACAGGCCCAGGGTCAGTTCGCGGCCGTTGTTGTCCGACAGGAAAGCCCGCAGGCGGCCCTGCAGCACGATGTACAGCGTGTCACCGGTCTCACCTTCCTGGATCAGCAGCGTGCCGCGGCGGTAGCGCCGCTGAACACCTTGCGCAGCCAGTGCTTCAATGTGTTGGTTGGGATGGGCAAAGGCAGCGGGAAGAGTGACCGGCATTCAAGCTCACGGGTGGATGGACTCCGCGGCATTGTGGGGCATGGGCATCACGATGCGCAAGGCAGGCACCACCGGGGGCAGGCTGTTGATGCGTTGAAGCAGCCGACGGATGCTCGGCGATCCTGCCTTTTCGCGCAGGGTCTTGATCTGGCTGCGGATGGTGGACGGTGCCACGCCGTGCTCGGCCGCGATCTCGGGGATCTCCAGGCCACGGCACAGCCCCATGAGCACTGCTTCTTCGCTCGGGCTCAGGCCGATGGTGCGGGCAAACATGCGCACCGCGAGGTTGTCGCATGCGCTTTGACGCGAGAGCATCACCAGCACGGTGGGCGTGTCTGCCTCAAGCGGGTGGCTCAAGGGCGTGAAAGCCAGCGAGAGTTCGCGATCACCCTTGTTCAGCAGCACCAGACGGCGCTGTCCGCGAAACGCCGCTTCCATGGCGTTCTGAATCTGCGCGGTGAAGTTGGCGGAGCTGCCCAGCAGGCTGTTGCCGTACGACACAAGCATGCGGCCGCTGGCGAGCTCGTGGCGCGCGAGGTGGTTGGCGTGCAGGATGGTGCCCTGCGCGTCGATGATCAGAACGCCGTAGTCGACCTCATCCAGCACGCGCAGCAGGTGTGCACGTCCCATGGGCGCCTGCCCATGCGCACTGCCCAGTTCAGGAAATTCGGATGTCCTGTTTGCACCGCTTGCTTGCCACATGGTCGCTCTCCTTGGGTTGGATGAGCCAGTCTAGGAAGCGTCGGCGTGCAGAGGGTGTTAGGGAGTGCCGAGGTCTTTGTGATGTATTCACCTGGTGGCGTGGCGACTCGGGCGGTCAACCGGTTTGCAGGTGGGGCGACTGCGCACGCGCCCGAATGGCGCTCAGCGTGCCGCGGGTGGTGATGACGTCCACATCGAGCATCACCTCAATCAGGTAGCCACCGGGTGCCGCCAGCGCGCGCTGCAGTGCAGATTCGAACTCAGCGGTGAGGGTGATGCGCTCGGCCGCGTAACCGTAGGCACGCGCCAGTGCGCAGAAATCGGGGTTGGCCAGGGCCGAGCCGCTCACGTTGGCCGGGTACTCGCGCTCCTGGTGCATTCGGATCGTGCCGAAGCTGCCGTTGTTGAGCAGCAGCACGATGCTTTTGGCGCCGTGCTGCGCGGCGGTGGCGAGCTCCTGGCCGTTCATGAGGAAATCGCCGTCGCCCGCGATGGTGAAAGCCGTGCGACCGGTGAGAATGGCTGCGCCAATGCCGGCCGGCACGCCGTAGCCCATGGCGCCGTTGGTGGGCGCCAATTGCGTCTTGTGACCCTTGACCAGGCCGTGGTAGCAGAAGAAGCGGTGCAACCAGCTCGCAAAATTGCCCGCGCCGTTGGTGAGCACCGCGTCTGACGGCAAGTGTTGCTGCAAGGTGTTGATGATGGCCGGCATGTCGATGGTGCCGGGCAGGGTGATGCCACCGTTGGCTGGGTCGATGTTGGCCAGGTAGTCGGCGTGACAAGCCTGCGCCCATTCGCTCCATGGCACGGTGGGCGGTGCGGTGAGCACCTCCAGACTGCGCGCCGCCGCGTTCATGGTCGCGTTGATGGCCAGCGTGGGCTGGTACACGCGGCCCAGCTCTTCGGCACTGGCGTGGATGTGGACCAGTTTCTGTTTCGGCACCGGCGCCTCGATCAAGGTGTAGCCGCCGGTGGTGGATTCGCCCAGCCGCGGGCCGATGGCGATCAGCAGGTCGCTCTCGCGCACACGCGCAGCCAGCGCGGGGTTGATGCCCAGGCCCACGTCGCCGGCGTACAGCGCGTGGTGGTTGTCGAAGGTGTCCTGGAAACGGAACGCGTTGGTCACCGGCAGTTGCCAGTTTTCGGCAAAACGCTGCAGCGCGGCGGCGGACTGCGGCGTCCAGCCGCCACCGCCGGCAATCACCAGCGGGCGCTCGCTGGCGAGCAACAGCGTGCGCAGCTCGCGCAACGCGCCGGGGTCGCTCCAGGCCCGCACAGGCTCCACGCGCAGCAGCGGCTCGGCGTCCACCGTTTGGGTCAGCATGTCTTCAGGCAGCACGAGTACGACCGGGCCAGGTCGGCCGTTCAGGGCGGTGGCAAAGGCACGCGCCACGTACTCGGGGATGCGACGCGCATCGTCGATGCGCTCCACTCGCTTGGCCATGCCTTTGGTGGACGGGCCGAAGAACGACAGGTAGTCCACCTCCTGAAAGGCCTCACGGTCGCGCGCGTCGCTGGCCACATCACCCACGAAGAGCACCATGGGTGTGGAGTCCTGAAACGCGGTGTGCAGACCGATCGACGCGTTGGTAGCGCCAGGCCCGCGCGTCACAAAACACACGCCGGGGCGCCCGGTGAGCTTGCCCTGGGCCTCGGCCATGAAGGCCGCGCCGCCTTCCTGCCGGTTGGTGACGAAACGGATGCGGTCGGCGCGTGCGTGAAAGCCGTCGAGCACTGCGAGGTAGCTCTCGCCCGGCACCCCGAAGGCGTGGGTCACGCCCTGGGCGATCAGGCAGTCAACGAGCAGATGTCCAGCGAGTTGTGAAGTCATGGCGGCATTGTGCCGCGCTCTCTAGCGCGCCGTTTCGGTGCGCCGGCCCACGCCCACAGCGGCATACACCGAGACCATCAACACCAGCGCGGCGCCCGCCAGTGTGAGCCCGTACCAGCCACGGTCCATGGTCAGGCCGAAGATCAAGGGCGACAGGGCAAAGCCGACATCCAGCCCCGAGTACACCGTGCCATACACGCGGCCGGTAGCGCCTTTGGGCGTGGCCTTCTTGATCATCATGTCGCGGCTGGGGCCACCCACGCCCACGGCGAAGCCGGTGGCGGCGAGTGCCACCATGGTGCCCACAGCACCGAGCCAGCCGGTGGCGCACATCAGCAGCAGCAGCGCGCCCCCGGTCATGGCGACGGCCACCACGCGGTCGCTCGACCAGCGGTGGCTCTGTCCATAGGCCGCCACAAAACCGCCCACCAGCATGCCCAGTGCGGAGCACAGCATGTAGGCGCTGATGGTGAGCGTGGCCATCTCCACGCTCACGCCGTGCACCACGTTGAGGATGGACGGCGCGAAAGTCTGCACCACCGCCAGCGTCATGGTGGAGAGCAGGAAGAACGCGAAGCACCACCACACCACCGGCAGCTTGAGAAACGCGAGGTCACCGCCCCGCGGCGCGTCGGCATGGCGCACCACCACCTCGGTCAGCAGCTTGTCACGCTGCCAGAACAGCACCAACAGCACCACCGCGTACAGCAGGGCTGCGCCCAGGTACGCAGTGCGCCAGTCGGACAGCGCGGTGATGCCGATCAGAAACGCCGGCGCGAGCGCCCAGCCCAGGTTGCCCGTGAGTCCGTGCGCGCTGAAGGCGTGGCCCAGCCGGGGCGCGGACACGCGCTGGTTCAGGATGGTGAAGTCGGCCGGGTGAAACGGTGCATTGCCCAGGCCGGCGAGCGTGGCCACCAGCACCAGACCGGCGTAACTGGTGGCCTGAGAAGCGGCCAGCGCTGCCAGCAGAAAGCAACCGATGGCGGCGAACAGCACCGGCCGCGCGCCAATGCGGTCCACCAGAAAACCCGATAGCGCCTGGCCGCTGCCCGAGATGACAAAGAACAGACTCATGAGCAGCCCGACGTCGGAATAGCTCAAGCCAAAGTCCCGGATGAACACCGGAAACAGCGGCGCCAGCAGCAGGTGCGAAAAGTGCGATGTGGCGTGGGCCAGGCCCACCAGGCCGATGACGGCGGCGTCCTGTTTGAGAGGAACGGGATTGGCGGGCGCAGCTGCACCCAGGGTTGCGGTGTTCATGTCGGCGATCGTACGGCGCAGTGGACTTGCAGAATGGCGACGGAAAGACAAGAATCGTCGCAATTCAGCCAAGCCTCTGCCCTGCTTCCGCCATGCCGCTCGCCCGCCGCCGCCCTGCCCCGCGCGCCCTGCCTTTGGGCGACACCGATCCATACCGCCCCACGCCGCAGCACCCGGTGCGCTGCCGGGTTCGCCAGATCGACAGCGACAACCAGTTCGAACCGCACCATCACGCCTGGGGGCAGCTGGCCTACTGTGCCAGCGGCCTGCTGCAGGTGACCGTGCGGCAGCCACCCGAAACCACCACCATCGTGCCGCCCTCGCGCGCGGTGTGGATTCCGCCGGGCGCCAGGCACGCCGTGACCATCGTCGAGGCAGCTCAGCTGCTCACGCTCTACATCGATGCCAGCGCCGTGCCGGCGCACTGGACTCAATCGCGCGTGATGGTGGTCTCACCCTTGCTGCGCGAACTGGTGCATGCGCTGGATCGGGCCCGGCCACCAGCGGGTGAGGCAGGGCGTGCACTGCTGACCCTGCTGCTCCATGAAATGGAACTCGCAGACACCCAGCCACTGGGTGTGCCCATGCCCAGCACTGCCAGTGGCGACCGCCGTCTGCGCAATCTCTGCGAAGCGGTGATGCAGGCGCCCGCCCAACACCCCACCTTGGCGGCCTGGGCCGCACGAGCGGGTGCGAGCGAACGCACGCTGGCGCGGCTGTTTCGCGACGAGCTGGGCACGAGCTTTCAGCGCTGGCGCCAGCAGGTGGTGCTGGCGCACGCGATGCCCATGCTGGCGCGCGGCGTGTCGGTGGCTCGGGTGGCCGAAGCCAGCGGCTACGCGAGCGAGAGTGCGTTCTCGGCCATGTTCAAGTCGGCGATGGGCCTGCCACCCACCCAGCTGCTGGCCCGGAACCGTGCCCGGCCTCAGGCCGCCACGGCCTCGTCGACCCGGGCCTGATCGGCCGCGATGGCCTCGATGGCCTTGCGCACCACGCTCTGGCCATCCACCGGGCGCAGCAGGCGGTTGGCGATCAGGCGTTCGCAGCTGCGCTTGGTCATGGAATGCGGACGACCGCCTCGGCTGACGAACATGAACAGCGTGCCACGTGTGCTGGCCCAGACCAGTTGGGCACGCAGCCACTCGCGGTGCGAGTACAGGTCCACCCAGTCACCTTCGCGCAGTCCAGCGAGCAGGGAAATGGCGTCGAACGGAATGTCCGCTTCGCTCTCCGATTCATTGAAGGTCGACACCACGGCCTGACCCTCTCCACCAGCTGCGCGGCCTTCGGTGAGCTCGGAGAAATCGGTGGGCATCGTGTCCTCGAAACCCGCGGCCTCCAGCTCCACACGCCCGAGCCAGGGCTGGGCGGCCTTGCGGGGTTTGCGCTGTTCGGGCGTGGCTGGCAGGGTTTCGTCGAGCTCCATCGACATGGAGGAGGTGTCCAGCGGCACCGGGTTCGAGGTGCTCGCGTCGGCCCGAGCACGCGCACGCCGCAGGCCGAGAACCGGCTGGTGCAGGCGCATGAGGGCATCAAAGAAGGGTTTGGTTTCTTCGGGTGTCTTGCCCAGCGAGGCCAGACCGGCGTGCAGCGTCTTGAGCATGCCGGGCACCATCTCCAGCAGCTGCGACGGCAGCCGCAGCGTCACTTCTTTCTTGGTGCTCCACAGCAGGTTGGACACCACCTTGCGGTAGCCGCCCGGATCGGTCTCACCGCGCTCGGCATTGAGCTGGGCCGAGGCAATGGCGAGCGCCCAGGGGCCGTAGAGGAAATCGAGGATGAAGCCGGGCGCGTGGTCCACGTCAGGACGCTGGCTCAGGTCCCAGGCGACTTGGTCGGCGAGCGTCTGCCGCGCTTCGGCATGCCGGATCGCCTGCAGGTTGCTGCCTTTGGCGGCCTCGTCCTCGCGGTCCTGGGTTTCCCACTCCTGCAGCAGTTCGTCGAGCGCGATGGAAAAGGCCTGCGGGTCCTCGGTCTCCAGCTCGTTGAGCGCATTGAACGCCTGCTGCACCGGCCCGAAAAACTCGGCAAACTCGCTGGCGAATTCGTCGTTGTATCTAAAGCTGCGTTGCGCCACGCACTCCACCAGACGGCGCGCCGGGTGAGCGTCTTCGCTGAAGAAGCGCGGGTTGGCCATGGCCAGGCGCAACAGCGAAGGCTCCAACGCCACCACGGCCTCGCGCACCGGTGCCAGCAGAAGCGGGTCTTGCGCGACCTGGTTGACCAGTTTGCGCACCACGTCCAGGCCCATGGCCTGCGCCACGCGTTCAGCCTTCTGCTTGAGCTGCATGAGCACGCGGGCACGCTCATGGGCGGCGGCAAAGTCGCCCCAGGTTTTCTGGCTGAGCTGGGTGCCGATGTCCACTGCGCGCGCGGGTCGGTCCACCACCGGCAGCGCCTTGTATTGCTCACTTCGCCGCACCACCATCGACTCGTCGAGCGTGGGAATGGCGGCAAAGGCCTCGATGGCCGCGAGCTCTTCGCTCACCTGCTCGTAGTACTCGGGTGCGAGTGTCTGTTCGTAGCGTTGGCCGCCGCGCTCCAGGAAGTTGTGCAAGTACTGGTTGTCCACCGGCGTCTGCAGACGGGCGAGCTGCGGCATGTCGGGCACGTAATCGCCGAAGTGCGCTTCGCCCGTGCTGTCGCCACGGTATTCCAAAGGCGCCTGGCCTGATGGGTTCCATTCGGTGGCCACCGGACCCGGCCCGCGGGCGGCGCGGGCCGCGCTGGCGGCGGAGCGCGCGGCCGCGCCAGGCGCTTCGGCCAACAGGCGCACACGGTAGCCGGCCTCCTGCACATTGGCGCGTTGCAGCACCAGCGTCAGGCGGGCGTACAGGCCCTTGAGTTCATGGCCGATGGCCTTGCCGCAGTGGCGCAGCCAGAGCGCGCGCAATTGGGAGTCGGACTCATCCAGCGCCATCATTTCGCGCAGCGCGCGCACAAAGACAGCGGGACGCAGCGGATTCATGTCTGCCTGCACCGTGGCCAGGCCCTGCAGCGAACTCATGAGCGCGTCCAGCACCTTGAGCTCCTGCTCCAGCGGCGGCAGCAGGGTTTGCAGCAGGCGGGCCGATTCGATCGACTCGGTGACGGTGTCGTCTTCCACCAGCGAGAGATAGGCCGACTCGCTCAGCAGTGTGGTGCGCGACGAGGTGGGCGCATCGGTTGGCACGGCGAACGCCTCGCGCAAACGCTGCGGGTAGTCGGCGACCCAGCCTTCCTTTTCCTGGCGCATGCGCCACCAAGCGGTGGCGAGGCGGTCGCGCTGGGCCACTTCCATGCACTGCTTTTCGGCCTCCTGAAGGCCAAGCACGGCCACATCGATGCACCGTCCCAACATCGCGGGAGCGTCTTCGAGGGCCTCAGCAAGGCACTGTTGCAGCAATCTGGGGGGTACCGTCATCGCCTGGTCGCGGGAATCTGCCGCTGGGTCGGGGTGTGAGACAAGTCACGGTTATACCTGCGCCGCCCGTCGGCTGCGTGTCGGCGCTGAAATAAGGCCCTTATCAGTCCCTGAACGGTCAACCAGCCGGTCGGGCGGGGCTCTTCACGCGCCAGATCCCGGGCTGTCAACGCCATGTCATATCTGGCATGCAACATGCAAGCAAGGCTGTCACTGCCTTCGGTCGGGCATCAGGGAACACAAAAATGGTAAGCATTCGGCGCTACGCCAAAACCGCCATGGCATGGGAGGCACTGTCACGCCCCGACGCTGTAGGCCGCGAGGCGCACACCTTGCTGCTCATGGCCAACGGACGGCGCAGCGAGCAGGAGCTCTCTCTGTTGCTGGGCGCCGACGTCTCTGAGCTCGCCTATGGCCTGATGGAAAAGGGCTATCTGCAAAAGACGGGCCCCCTCTTTCAGCCCGAAGCCGACGACGACGTACAGGCCAATGCCTGAGTCCGCTCAGGCCCGGTTCAGAGCCAGCGCTTGAGCAGGCCCATGACTTGGTCGAAGCGCGCACCGTAGGGCGGGTAGAAAACATGCCCCATCGAGAAGCGTGACTGCACCAGAACGGGCTTTTGCTGGGTGAAACGCAGAAAACCCACCTCGCCGTGGTACGCGCCCCAGCCGCTCTCGCCCACGCCGCCGAAAGGCAGACCTTCGTGGGCCACGTGCATCAGCGTGTCGTTGACGCTCACGCCGCCGCTCACGGTGTTGGCCATCACACGGTCGCGCGCGACGGTGTCGGTGCCGAACCAGTAGAGCGCCAGCGGTCGGGGGCGCACGTTGATGTAACGAATCGCCTCGTCCAGTGCTTCATACACCACCACCGGCAGGATGGGGCCGAAGATTTCTTCGTCAAGCAGCTTCAGACCGGGCCTGGTGTCGAACACCAGGGTGGGGTTCATCTGGCGCACGAAGCTTGCTGGGGCAGTGGCTGCCGATGCGGCCACATCCACCACACGGGCACCCTGAGCCGCAGCCTCGTTCAACAGCGCCTGCAACCGGGCCAGGTGGCGGTCGCTCACGATGGCCGCGTAGTCGGGGTTGCCTGAAATGGTGGGAAACAGGCGCGCCACGGCGGTCGCGTAGGCCTTCTCAAACGCAGCTTCCTGGCCACGCGGCAGCAACACATAGTCGGGCGCTATACAGGTCTGCCCGGCGTTGAGCAGCTTGCCGTGGGCGATCTTCAGCGCCGCCTCCTCGAGGTTGCACGAGGCGTCCACGATGCAGGGCGACTTGCCACCGAGCTCCAGCGTGGTGGGCGTGAGGTTGGCCGCTGCAGCCGAAGCCACCTTGCGGCCCACGGCGGTGGAACCCGTGAAGAAGAGGTGGTCGAAAGGCAGGCTGGCAAACTCGTGCGCCACGTCGGCGCCACCGAGTACGACGCTGAACTCGTCGGCCGAAAACGCACCCTGCACCAGCGAGGCCATGAGCGCCGAGCTGTGGGGTGTGAGCTCGCTGGGTTTGAGCATCACGCGGTTGCCCGCTGCCAGCGCGGTGGCGGCCGGGCCGAGGTTGAGCTGCAAAGGGTAGTTCCAGGGCCCGATGACGCCCACCACGCCCAGCGGCTGGCGCTGGATGTGTGCGCTGGCGGGCTGCAGGTACAGCGGCGTGGCCACGCGCCGGGTCTTCATCCAGCTCGGCAGTTCTTTGTGCAACTGCCCGATGGCCGCGCGCAGCACAAACAGGTCAGCCACCTCGGTGAGCTGGCGCGAGCGCACACCGAAGTCGGCCTGCACGGCGTCAGACAGCGCAGCACCATGCTGGTCGATCAGGGCCTTGAGCCGCCCGAGGCGGTCCCGGCGCAAGCCCAGAGGCACGTCAATCTGCTGGCGGCTGGCGCTGTGCTGCGCGTCGAACAGGGCGCGAAGGGGAAGGGTTGGGGGTATCTGGGTCATGAGCCGGATGATAGGTCTGGCGCTCCGGCTGCGGTAGGGGCAGGCCCCCATCCCGACGGATGGAAACCTGCGCCCAGACCCCCGTGATCAGACCCGGCTCAGGTTTCAGCCACCGCGTCGCCGAACTCGAACACACCCGGGTTTTGCACCGGGTCCACGTCCACCGGAATCGACGACTTCGGTGGGTAACGGCCTTCCAGCAAGAACTTCGAGAGCGGGTTCTCGATCCGCTGCTGGATCGCGCGCTTGAGGGGCCGCGCACCGAACACCGGGTCGAAGCCGACCTTGGCCAGCTCGGCCAGGGCCGCCGGCGACACCTGCAGGTGCAGGTCCATCTTGGCCAGGCGCGCTTCAAGCACCTTGAGCTGGATCGCCGCGATCGATTCGATGTGCTGCGCGTCCAGCGCGTGGAACACCACCGTCTCGTCGATACGGTTCAAGAACTCAGGGCGGAAGTGGTTCTTGAGTTCACCCCAGACCGCGTCCTTCACGTCTTCGTACGGCTCACCCACCATGGCCTGGATCAGGTGCGATCCGATGTTGCTGGTCATCACGATGACCGTGTTCTTGAAGTCCACGGTGCGGCCCTGGCCGTCGGTCAGGCGGCCGTCGTCCAGCACCTGCAGCAGCACGTTGAACACATCGGGGTGAGCCTTCTCCACCTCGTCGAGCAGCAGCACGCTGTAGGGCTTGCGGCGCACGGCCTCGGTGAGGTAGCCGCCCTCCTCGTAGCCCACGTAGCCGGGCGGCGCGCCGATGAGGCGGGCCACGGAATGCTTCTCCATGAATTCACTCATGTCGATGCGCACCAGGTGGTCTTCGCTGTCGAAAAGGAAACCGGCCAGCGCCTTGCACAGCTCGGTCTTGCCCACG